>CAYHQI010000066.1:0-2465 GCA_964358785.1 uncultured Candidatus Saccharibacteria bacterium | reverse complement strand
GAATTGTATCAGTTCGGATGCGGTACTTTGGTTTAAAGAAAATACTGTGCCAGCCGGATCGGCAACTATGACTAAATCGCCAAAGGCTGCAACCAGGCTGGCTTTAAACTCCGGATTGTTTGTTGTGGGGTCTGCAGGAAAATACAGCTGGGGTTGTTTGTCGCTTACGCGATTGATATTGCCAAGAGTCTGGTGTATCTCGTTTTTGATTTCACCGATTTTTTTATCTGATAAATTGGTCGCGCTAAGAAGTGCGGTCTGAAGCAATGCTCGGGCCTCTTTTGTGTTATTTTGATTTAATTCGAATTGCGCTAAACGGAGGTTTTCGCTGGCTGTGTTAATCGCATTTTTAACCTCACTTGATGGCCCAATCGAACGGAATAAAACTATGGCCAGTAAGGGCAATAAAACAACGACGGCTATCAACAAAAATCCACGAGATTTGGCTTTAAGGCTCAGCCTTCCCATGTTTTTAAATTTAAAAAATGATTTGATCAGTGGCGTTAATAAGTTAGCCCTCTTAGTTATAGTAAATTCGGCTGGAATGATTCTGGGGCTTTCTACGTTCGGCTTGTTGGCTGTGGCGTTCTCGTCTGCATCGTTCGCCTCAACTTTAGCCGGTTTTTGATCGGTTTCACTTGTTGTCACATTAACCAAGGCAGGCCCCTTCGACAAGCTCAGGGCAGGCCTTCCGTAGCTAGGGCGCGTTTCAACCGGTATCTCTTTAATCTCTTGCATGTTTATGTGCACACCACAACAAGAAAAGTTAGTGGCATTGGTCGCTAAAAGAGCGATTTTTTGGCCGAATGTTTCCTGGTCTTCTTTAACAAAAGTTTCGTTGATCTGTTTTTCTCTGGCCGAGATGGATCGAGTGGGGAAGTAAGCAAAAATTTTGTCTTGGGAATGCAGCTTGCCGGAAATGATATTGGAAAATTGTTTGGCATCTTCAGTATCCTTGGTGAAAAGTTCGACATTACTAAGTACATCTATGTATTTGGCATCTCTGGCAAGCGCGATCCGGAATTTACCCAAGCGAGATATATATATATTGTCGCCGGAGATTGCCGCCAAACCAATGTTTAACTTCAAGTTCTTATTTTTGAAGAAATCATCAAGGACTTCGTTCAACTTGCCCAGCGTATGCTCAAATGCCATTTTTGCATTTTGACCCTGAAGCGATTGTTCCGAGTAGTACTCCCTTTTAGCCAGAGATGAGAGGAGGCTGATCGCGTAAGACAGATCTTCTTCCGAATACTTAATTTGGCCAATGACAAGAAGCGAACCAAGGACCTTCTCTTGATTGCCTGCCGCCTGATAAGACAAGACATCAAAATGAACCCCGTCTTCACTGTTCCTGTGGAGTAGTTCTTTTACGATTGGTTTTAGAGTTATCTTTTCCATTGACATTCGTGGTGCGATTTAATAGTCTAAGACTTAGTTTGATCGAACCCCAGTTAAGTATAGTTTATATTTTCTAATATCAAATCACAAGGGTTGGCTTGTGGATGAATTGTTGATTTTAATATGTCAAAAACAAAAAACACTCTTGATTTACTTTTCGAATCGAGAGCTAGGGTGAAGATACTCAAATTCTTATTTCGTAATATGGGTCTTGGTTTTGCCGTCAGGGAATTAGCGGTAAGAATCCAAGAGCCGATGCCAACAGTTAATAAAGAAATTAAGAGATTTCTTGAAATCGGATTAATTAAGGTTCGTAAGTAATTATCTATGATTAAAAATAAGAAAAAAAGGAAGTCAATTCAGCGTAGTAGCAATAGTTCTGTAAGTAAGCCGATGTATATTCTAAATACTAACTTCGGATCATTTTATGAATTGCGGGATTTGGTTTTGAAGTCCTTACCTGCGGAAAAGGACGATATGGTGCAGAGGTTAAACAGGCTCGGTAAGATAAAGCTGGCGGTTATCTCGGGTATCTTTATAAACAAGGAAAATCTCGATCCTTTAATCGCTGATCTTCTCATAGTTGGTGATTATATAGACAGTCGAAAGTTGCGTTCGTTTTTGAAATCTCTTGAGGCCGAAGTCGGCAAAGAGGTAAAATATTCAGTGATGGATAAGGAGGAGTTCCAGTACCGTTTGGCCATGTTTGACCGCTTTGTGCGTGTAATATTAGAGGCTCCGCACGAGAAATTGATCAATAAGTTGGGGATATAAACAGTGAGTAGTTGGTAGTTGGTAGTGAGTAGTTGTTAGGGGGTCTGTTAGTTTAACTTGCCCCGTTACTCAACTGGTTGAGTAACGGGGTGAAGTAAAACGCTGCATTTTTACCCGCCTAAATTTTGGGCGTTTAGCTCAGCTGGTTAGAGCGTTGCATTCACATTGCAAAGGTCACTGGTTCGAATCCAGTAACGCCCACAAGTATGCCAGGAGTGGATAACTTGTACATAGGAAAAAACATAATTTAAAGTTTGACCAGACCAGACTATCAAAAAACCACGCTATAG
>CAYHQI010000065.1:0-4054 GCA_964358785.1 uncultured Candidatus Saccharibacteria bacterium | reverse complement strand
TCTAAGTATACCACCATTTTATTACAGCCGGACATCACTTTTTCCAATAAACCCAGCCCGATGGCATGGTCGCCGAATCTTACCGAGTGAGCTTCGCTGATCCACAACGGTATTGAAGTCGCTCCATTGGTTAAATTTTCTAAAAATGGATACTCAAGTTTTGTCAATTTCGGTTTCAAATCTTTCATGATAATCACCGATAAAGCTAATGTTTGCTGGTACACATCTAAATCAGTGAATTTATGCACTGGTTTTTTTGGTGTATATTTTTTAAAATTGGTATAAGTCATTATAGTAATTTACAATTTCCAATTTTCAATTTTCATTGAATGTTCCGTTTTTCAATTTCTCAATGACGACGAAATCTTCTGAAATATCATGGTTAACTCCTGACATTCTTGCCACAATCTATTGATATCATTTTTCTTGTCTGGAATATAACTATTAATCATTCTCAACCAGTGCTTTGTCTCTTGAGCTTTTTTTACATGTAAATATTTTATTTCCAAAATCTTTTTTTGAACTTGCACCGTTTGCTTCCATATAATTTGCACCGATACTGGTGCCGGATCTTACCAATTGACTTATTAATGGTTTAGTAATTATATCCTGTTTTAAAGACGCGCAAAATTTAATTACTTCTTCGCCGAATTTCGCGGTTCGTTCTTCTAAATTATATTTGTTTGATAATTGATTCATTGTAAATTTATTGAAAATTGATAACTGAAAACTGAAAATTTATTTATACCACTTTTACTTTTCTCCCTAAGTCTTCGTTTGGAATTTCAATGGATGTTCCGTGACTTTTCAAAAATATTTTTTTATTCTTCAAGCGATGAGAAATCTTTTTCACGACATGTAAAGGATAAAATTCAAAATAATCTTTTTGGTCAAACCAGGCGCACTTGAATTCCGCTACCCGCAAACCAGTGAGACGCGATAAAGCCAAAGCGTACCAAGTTAGTTGTTCAATCGGTTTTTCTTTAGCCGCGTTTGGCTTGAAATCCAAAATGTGGATCTGGCCATTACGGACCTGGATTAAATCAATATGGCCTGTCAGTAATCTTCCCGCTGCCGATGTTGACTTGTCGTTGAGATGCAGAGACTTGCCCCCTTTGAGCGTTATCTCCATATCATCCAGAACCTTAAAATTCAATACATTTTCCATATGTTCAATGTCTTCACCCCTGATGTAAACAGGAACTTCAGTGGCCACCGTGACCGAATCGTTGGCGAGCATGAATTTCTGTAAGGCCTCGTGCCGTTGTTTGTTATCTTTGACCGCCTGCAAGACAAACTCGGCCAGGCGGTTCGCGTAATTACTTTTGGACCGCACAATCATCTGGGCTTTATCAAATTTTGTTTTTACTTCGGACATCCGGCAGCCGTCCTGAAAATACTGATGCGGGGTTTCGGTTGACACATTATTCAAATATTCCCCTAATGGTCCGAAATTCCTATTTTTGAATTCTTTGAGGGTCAGTTCCATTTTGGCTCGATGAAATCTAAAGCGATAAAGCTGGCGATGCGCTAAAGTGCAGGTTTCAATTACTTCTTCCGGCCGGTACAGTGCCATGCCGAATTTTCTTAATCTGGAATAACGGCAAAGATCAGAATAATCCGCATACCAGCCGTTCAACGTCCCGCTACCGACATTGAATTTTCGTTGAGACGCAGGGACATTTCCTCCGTACCTCTCATTAACCAATCGGCAGGTTTCTTCAAGACTATAACCCAAATTGTAAATACTGATAGCGTCAATAATCAGCTTGATGGGGTAACGCTTACCCTTTATAAACTGGGCGGTAAAAGTACGATTGCAATTTTGGCATAAATATAACTGCACCACTTCCAATTTCTTTTTCCGCATTCCCCGTTTGACGAATTTTTTGGAGTTACAGTAGGGACAATAATCTTCCCCGGGCCGAAGTTGCCGTTCTGTCTCCTCGATGCCGACGTTGCCCTTGTGTTGAACATCAGAGACCAATCCCTTTTCGATGTTGATAATTCCAACCTTTGTAATTTTTAGGTCAGTTAATTTTTTCTTGATTTTGTTAAATATATTCATATTTTTATTGGTCCCTGATGCCCAATGCTATGAGCAATTTCGGAATCGGGGCGCTCCACTTGACTTTCATATTGGTTTTGCTATACTGTAACTAACGCTGATAGTTCGTACATTACGGACATTATCAGGTGCTACAAACAGGACCTCTTGCAAAAGGGGTTCTTTTTGTTTTGATGTTTCAGTCGCCGTTTTGTATAATGAAAATGTGGATCCGGGCCCGTGGTGTATGAAGTAACATATCAGCGTTAGCACCTGATGAAAGGGGTGCAAGCCCCCTCGGGTCCACTTCAAGAAATCTCGGATGACCGGGATTTTTTGATTTTCCGTCCCAGTGCCGATATTGTTTGGTGCCGACCTTTGGTCGTCCCCTTGTCCCGCCTGTCCCTGCATCGAATAGCAACCTCGGTAGCGGGACGCCATCTCACGACTTGCCATGGTCTCCACCTCACGAGTTTCGTAAAAAACGGCTATACCGTGGCTATCCGTGATATAAAATTTGATTATTTTCATTAAATTTTTTACAAAATTTTTCAACATTTTATTGGACAAATTTTATACAAATTCTAAACACTAAACTCTAAATTCTAAACTTTTTGAAATAATCGACCCGAAAATCCTCATTAACTCGTTTGCCTCATTTATCAATGATGTCCGATTAGTAATTAACTCACTATTTAACCCCAAATCCAGTAAATCAAGCCATAATTTACTCTCTTTTGCTTCCTTTCGACAAATTTTGACTCTATGGTAATAATCTTTTTTGCTTAACGATTCATTCGCTTCGATATGGTTTGCGGCTACAGAACCGGAGGACCTGATCAGAAGTAACTTGCAAAAAGTCCTGCATTTGCGCGCAAAATTCGCTGTTCTTTTTTCCAAGTCGTATTTTTTTGAATTTGTAATTTTTTCCATTTTTAGATTTTAGTATTTAGAGTTTAGAGTTTATTTAGAGTTTAGTATTTAGTATTTAGAGTTTGCGCAAGGTATGGGTGATTTTTGGTGGTTCTGATTTTTCGTCCGGAGACGGTTACTAATTCATACACCTCTTGAACGCCCATGTCCATGAGCGCGTTCACCCGCGCGAATTCCACTCGGCCGGTGGCCTCGTTTAGGGATTGTATTTCGTCTCCGGATTGAATTTCATCAATACGCACTTCGTCTGTTTCTGAATCAATATCGGAATTTTCAACATCGGCATCGGGACGGCCCCTCCTTCGCCTTCGGCGAAGTCGGGTATCTCCGGTCACACATTGAGCCTCCATTTGGGCCGTAAATACCCCAAATTGCCCTTGTAACGCTTCAAACTGCCCCGACAGTGATCCAACCTTGGTATTTAACTCTTGGAGCCCTGCGGTCAACAGAGACTCGAAACCAGAGGGGTTATACCAGTAATAGCCATCGCCACCAACAGTAACCATCTGCGGTATGATGTCCTTTAATTCTTGGGCCACAAAACCATACATTTGGGTGTCCGTGCCGTTGCCGTAAAGTTGTTTATGCAAATCGTTCCATTCGTATTTGATGGGTCGGAGTTTCATTAGAGTCTCTAGGGATGTGCCATTGAGCCCACCAAGAACATTCTTCAATCGGGAGTCAGATAGGTCCTGCCAAGCGGTGCCACCAACCGTTTTTCCTGCCGAACCCGTCACTTGCAAGGTATTTGAGGAGGGGTTGGTCGTCCCAATACCGACGTTGCCGCTTCCTAAAATTGTCATCGCATTAACGGGGGTGCCTTTTACTCGCATACGGAAATACATTGCGGCTGTGGCACTATCATATCTTGAGTCAATATATTCTGATGTTTGACCAGAATCGTCATGCCACAAACTTAGTCCACCGCTTGCATCAGCTCCATTATACGAGATTAGCAAACCCTTCGTGTATCCATAACTTGCTGTTCCAGCATTCACAGATAGTAAAGCCACTGGCGTCGTCGTCCCGATGCCGACGTTGCCTTTTTGTTGAACATACAACGTGTTACTGATA
>CAYHQI010000064.1:0-4273 GCA_964358785.1 uncultured Candidatus Saccharibacteria bacterium | reverse complement strand
TTTACCGGTAATGAAAAAACCTTTAAGGCTGGCAAATATATATTGCCGCCAGCCGTCAGTACCGCAGAACTGGTAAAAATATTTTCTAGTGGAGATGTAAAAAACGAAGACACGGAGGTTACAATTCCAGAAGGAACCAACGTTGCCGACATTGATAAAATATTTGCCGAAGCCGGCTTGATTAAGGCGGGGGATTTTTTCCAGCCAAAGGCTGGTCCGTCTTCGGCGGAAAATTTTCCGCCAGCTGGCAGAGCGGTCTTAGAAAATGAAGGCTTCTTTTTTCCAGATACATATCGTTTCAAACCGGTTCGGCTCGGTGAATTTTTGTCCGCTGACGAGATTGTAAAAAAAATGAAGGATAATTTTGAGCTTAAAACTCGCAATCTTTTTACTAGTCGTTTTACTGGAGAAGCAGGGGCCGACAGAGGTTTCCGGACAATTATAATCGCTTCTATGCTAGAGAAAGAGGTGCAAACCGAAGAGGATATGCGTTTGGTTGCCGGGATTATTGAAAAAAGGCTAGGGCTAAACATGCCGCTTGAACTTGATGCCGCCGTTGCATACGGAGTTTGTTATCCAAAATTTCTTTCCGGTAAGTACTGTGATGTTTCGCTTGCTAATATTGTGGATAACATACCCGTTGATTCGGTATATAATACATATAAGAGAAGAGGTCTGCCAATCGGCCCGATATCTAATCCCGGACTTAGCGCAATCAGGGCCGCTCTGAATCCACAGCCAAGCGATTATCTATTTTACCTTTCTGCCAAAGATGGAACAACGATTTTTTCACGGACGGGGGTGGAACACGAGATGAACAGAGCAAAGCACCTTCGCTAGTTAAAAGTTCATAAAGTTCATCAAGTTTATAAAGTAATACGAATTTACTTGATAACTTGATAACTTGATAACTTGATAACTCTGGACTTTTTAATAAATACCGCCCAAGCGGCCGTTCTGCCTAGTTTTGGGCAGTCGCAAACTTTGCCGGCTTTTATAAGCTCGGTCTATAGTTTTGCCCTTACGGCTGTGGGCATTGCTGTTTTTATCCGGATATTATGGGCCGGTTTTTTATGGTTGACTTCTGCCGGCAACGCCAGTAAGGCCGGCCAAGCCAAGAGCATGATAACCAATGCCGTTGTCGGCGCGATTTTGCTTTTTGCGGCCTACCTGATTCTCTATATTATTAATCCGGATTTGGTTAAAAATACTTTTAATTTCAATCTGCCCATAAGCCAGCAAACTTCCATCCAGCCTCTGACGCAGACCACTCCAACTGACGGCTCCGCTGCCTTGGCTGGTGTAATTCGTGGTAGAAGGTCGGCCTCTTCGGCCATCCCTTCGGCGTACGCCCAAGAAGGCATATATTTTTTTACAATAAGAGTTGTTGATGCCAACGGCGATTATTATGATCAGGACTATACGATGGAGGTATTAGATAATTATGCTTTGGATTCTCGGCAGTCTAACAAGGTGGCTCTTCCAGGACGCGCTTTTTATAATCCCAAGGTTGCTCGTGCCGCTGAAGATGGGGGAGGAGTGTTGATTACCACCGCATTCATTCCCGATGCGGTAATAGATCAGCCGTACTTTGCCGAAATTATAGCCGCAGGTGGAAGGGCCCCGTATGCTTATTCTATTGTTGACGGCAGTTCGTCATTTTTGCCGATAAATCAGGCCATGGCCGCCGGCTCCTTGCCCGATGGTATTTCACTGCACTCCGTAGCAGATATGCCGATATTGACCATCCAGAATAAGACAGCTCAAAGAACTCCTTCGTACGCCTTCAATCAGACAGACAGATTTCTACTGGAGGTAACAAATGCAAGACCTAATTCCGACCTCTATTTTAAATGGATTAAAAACAGCAACCCTTGGTATTATCCTGGCAAAACTCCAGATCAGTTCGGCTGGACTAAGTACGGTGTAACTGATAGTCAGGGGAAGTGGACAAACGAAGCAAATTTTACATCCGAACAGGTCGGTCTGTGGATTGAGTATGTTCTGGTAGTGGGTGCTATTTCGAGGCCCATCAATTTTCAAGTTGTTGCCACGCAGGTTGCTATAACTACTTCCACGCCAGCTCCGAGTGGTTCGAGTGCAGGATCCTCTGGACCTACTTATGTATTTACACCTTGTGTCGCGGACACCTTTTGTGAAGATCCAGCGACAGGCGAGAGAAGCGCAATTAAGACAGATGCAGAAATAGCTGCGGCTTCAGCCGCAGGTACGAGTTCAAATCCAAGTGATAGGTGTCCTAACTTAAGACAGACATCTACTTGTTCTTATCCGGCTGAAGCTGGTCAGAGGGATTGTAGCGGTCTTCAATTTGAGTGGCGTAACTGTCAACAAGAATTAGGCTCTCTAACACGAGCGGATGGGACGACAGATCTTTCGGGTTTGCCGGATTCACCCACAAGCGATCCTAAAGACGCAGCAGCTAATCCCGGTGAACTTTTTACAGCAGACGGGACTCCCAGGGTAGTTTATGATGCGGCTGGCAAACCACTCCCCCAGACTCTTACTATTGAAAAAGTTGGTTTTTGCAAATATAGCAATCAGACTCTTGCAATTAATTGTGGTATGCCCAAGTCGGGAGAATATTGTTCCGTTATTCCCTTCAGAGGTCCTAACACCGGTGCGACAGTACCATATTGCGCCCCCGTGCTTCCGTGAAGAATGGGGTCTTGCCCTCCAACCTTAAAGAGTACGAGGGCTTGCTTTTCAATGAGGCTTTTGCTACTATCTAAGAGGCCGTAGACAGGGAATTAATCTCCCCGAGGCGATTAGCCATCTTTTTTAGAGTGGCAAGTCGTTTATCTGCGGTAAAAACGCAGTTTTAATTTAATCCCGTTATAGCCAAAATGTACTATTTTATCTATGTACTACAAAGCAAAAAAGATAAGCGTTATTATACTGGCTTCTCGGTGGATCCCGTTAGAAGTAAGATGCCATCGGCATCTGCCAATATGCCTTTGGCAAATTGGACTTCTAACGGGATGGATTTGCGGAAGCGCCTCAAAGAACACAATGAGGGCAAATATACTTCATGGACAAAAGGAAGAGGTCCATTCGATTTAATATATTACGAAGCATGTAAAAACAAAGAAGATGCACGAAAAAGAGAGTTATATCTTAAAACTGGCATGGGTAAGCGCTATCTGAAAAACAGATTAAGGCGCTTCCTGGCTCTAACGGGATGAAATCATTTGCACAAAAAAAAGAGGAAATGGCCAAGCTAAAAGACAGATTGGCCAAAGCCAAAATTACTGTTTTTACTTCATTCGCGCGGGAGGGCGAAAAGGGTTTAAGCGTCGGTGAAATGGGCGCCTTAAAGAAGGATTTAAGAACCGTTAATTCGGAGTATCTGGTTGAGAAGAAGACCCTGCTTGATAAAGCGCTGAAAGAAGTCAAAAGTGAAGTGGATATTTTCCAATATCAGGGATCTTTAGGCGCGGTCTTTGGTTATGAAGATGAGCAATCAGTAGCCAAGTCAGTTTATAATTTTGCCAGGAAGCACCCAGCCCTCAAATATTTCGGCGCTATTTGGCACCCTTCGACGGACTCAGGGCAGAGTACTGAATTTATGGATTTTGCGGAATTGACCGAATTTGCTAAACTACCGTCGAAAGAAGTTATGATTGCTAGGTTGTTAGGCATGATGAAGTATCCGCTTAGTGCTTTAGCGATGGTTTTGGATCAAATATCTAAAAAGAAGTGAGTAGTGAGTAGTTGGTAGTGAGTAGTAAAAATTACTACAAACTACAAACTATAAACTGCAAACTAGTACAATGGACAAAGATAATTTTATAAAGGAAATAGAATCTATGTCAGTGGTCGAGGTAAACGAATTGGTTAAGGCCTTGGAAGAAAAGTTTGGTGTTTCAGCCGCGGCGATGGCGGGTTCGACGGGCTCACCACAAGCTACCGGTGAGGAAGGTGTTCCGGCAGAAGAAAAAGATTCTTTCTCGGTTGTCCTCAAAGAGGCCGGATCGCAGAAAATCCAAGTGATCAAGGTTGTTCGAGAAGTAACTGGCAAGGGGCTTAAAGAGGCTAAGGACCTGGTTGACGGCGCGCCGCAGGTGGTCAAGGAGGGCGTGAAGAAGGAGGAAGCAGATGAACTTAAGGCTAAGCTTGAGACCGCTGGGGCAACAGTCGAGCTCAAGTAGTTTTAACAATACTTTGCTTGATTGTGCATAAATTTCTGTTATTCTTGCAATGCGGTGGGGGTGGCGCAGTGCGAGTTCAGGATTATCACCCATGATCTCCGGGG
>CAYHQI010000063.1:0-4288 GCA_964358785.1 uncultured Candidatus Saccharibacteria bacterium | reverse complement strand
GGGATGCATTTTGGTTAGTCAATTCTAGCACAAGTCCGCGGAATCTCAAAGAGATCGATCGTGGCAGCACTTTTCAATTAAAAAGCCGCTAGCCGCGGCAGTAAACTAAAAATTTTAATTTCATTTGACGGTAAATAGTTGCGCGTATTCTTTACTGGCAATTTCGCCGACTTGTTCAATGAAGTTCTTTTTTGCCAGATACCGAGCCAAGAAAATTATGACCAAATATATTACCACTTGGATATAACAGCCGATTAAGATGTCTGCTTTTTCAGAGACATGAGAGAAGTCGTGAACTTTTTTCAAATTTTTTATAAAAAAATTACTCGTTGGATATAACAGGCGGTTCAATATGTCAGGTAGACATGCAAAGAAAATTCCAAGCCAGATCGTTACAAATTGAGCTAAATTAAGGCGGCTTTCCTTGGGCAGGATAGACTCATGTTCTCTGATCGAGTCTCGCAGGGGCGCGACTATTGTTCTTATTCGATGCCAGAAAATTAATAAAAAGGCTATGCCGGCTGATAGAGCATCGGCGGCTAGCTTGTAGGTATCCATGTGGTTGTCGAGGTTCAAGGTGTAATCGTAGTGCGGAATGCTATCAAGAAAAAAATGTGATCCAAGCGAAAGCGTGGCGATAAGAGATAACCACACTAGCTTATTTTTATAAGACGACCTCAGACGGCATCGTTCGAGCCAGATAGTAATTAACATGCTGGTTACCGCATGCGGTCCTATGATCATGATGCGTCTCCGCGATTTTAAATTGGTAAGATTCTGTGGGGTAGTTTAACTAAAAAATATGGGGCCGGCAAATAGTATGCTTCGATTATTGAATTTTAGAAATTGACTCTGCGAGGTTTTGTGTTAGTTGTGGACCGTGCGGGAATTGGACCCGCGGCCTCTTCTATGCCATAGAAGCGCTCTACCCCTGAGCTAACGGCCCCTTCGTTTTTCGATTGTAAAAATATCACAAAAATGATAGAATTACAAGATAATTAAGCGCCCTCGTCGTTCAACGGATAGGACTTAGATTTCCTAAATCTAAAATTGAGGTTCGACTCCTCACGGGGGCACCAGCCAAATGCAGAAATCAGAAACTTCCGCCAAAGGCGGATCCGCCTCGGGCGGAAAAAATCAAAACTATGAAATCCCGAATGAAGTCCGGGAGGTTTTGGGTAAGCTCGAGGAGGCGGGCTATGAGGCTTATATTGTCGGTGGTAGTGTGCGGCATTTGATTATGGGTGATAAGCCGAATGATTGGGATGCGACTACTAACGCCAAGCCGGAGGAAGTGCAGAAGATTTTTTCCGATAGTTTTTATGAAAATAAATTTGGCACGGTGGGTGTTAAAACGGGGAGCGATGATCTAACCTTGCAGATTATCGAAGTTACTACCTATCGTATCGAATCCAAATATACGGATAAGAGGCATCCTGACGAAGTCAGATATGCCGACAAACTTGAGGACGATCTGAAGAGGCGAGACTTTACGATAAATGCTTTTGCGATGAGCGACGGCGGAGAAATTGTTGATCTGTTCGGCGGTCAAGAGGATATTAAAAATAAAATAATCCGCGCGGTAGGCGATCCGAACGAGCGGTTTAACGAAGATGCCTTGCGAATGATGCGAGCGATAAGATTAGCCACGAATTTGGGTTTCGAGATAGAGGACGATACCCTCAAAGCAATTATCAGAAACCACGGCTTAATGGCGGCTATTTCCAAGGAGCGTATTCGTGACGAATTTATTAAGATAATTAATTCACCTGACGCTGATCGGGGCGTGGAGCTATTGCGCCAGACCGAACTGATGAGATATGTTTTGCCGGAACTCATTGAAGGGATCGGCGTGGGGCAGAACAAGCACCATATTTATACTGTTTGGGAGCACAACTTGCGCGCACTCAAGTATGCATGCGATAAAAATTATTCGTTGGAAGTGCGACTGGCCTCTTTGTTGCACGATGTCGGCAAGCCAAGGAGCAAGCGAGGTGATGGCTCGGACTCGACATTTTATGGACATGAAATTATTGGTGCCAAGATGACTGCGCAAGCGATGGATCGTTTAAAGTTTCCACAAAAACAAGCGGAGAAGATAATTAAGTTGGTACATTATCACCTCTTCTACTATAATGTGGGCGAAGTTACAGAATCGTCCGTCAGGAGACTGGTGGCCAATATAGGCAAGGAGAATGTTGAAGATTTGATTAAGGTGCGCGAAGCCGATAGAATCGGTTCAGGAGTGCCCAAGGCCAAACCCTATAAATTGCGCCATCTGCAGTTTATGATAGATAAAGTTGCTCGTGACCCGATTTCGGCTAAGATGCTCAAGGTTAACGGCGAGGATATTATGAAAACGTTAAATATAGAACCCGGGCCGCGAGTGGGAATGATAATGAGTGCCTTAATGAATGAAGTGTTGGACGATCCTAGCAAAAATACCGCTGAATATCTGGAATTGCGAACAAAAGAATTAAATAAACTTCCCGAAGCCGAGCTGGTTGAGCTTGGGCGAATGGGCAAACAAAAGACCGCCCAAGAAGAAGAAAAAGAGGTTGGGAAAATAAAAGAGAAACATTTTGTGCAATAAAATGGATCAAGAAAAAGAACCAAAAATTCCAAAACCGTTTGAACCGCATCCCAATCTTGGTGATAGGCTAAACGAGGCGATCATCGACAGCGAACTTCGTGGCGGGCTTGATTTAGAAAAATTGTCCATTGACGCTAAGATAGAAATTTGGCTAGAGGATGGAGGCAGATTAATTTTGGAAAAAAATAAAGATGGCTACTATATTTCCGGTGATCCGCTTTCATGCCCTAAGCCTACCAGGGTTGTTTGGATTGGTTCTGTCTGGGGTGGAAGTACATCAATTAAGTCAAATTTTGTTGGGCGGGGGATGAATTTACAGTTTCGTTTGCCGTGGCAAAAAAATGAACCGGTGGAGGGAACGACAGATAAAATTGCTCAACCCTTTTTTATAACTAAATCAATTATTGAAGACGTTCGAGAATTGTCTGGGTCCAAAGATGAAGATGTTTTGGAAGAATACGAAAAAGAGGCGGCCGAGGGCGTTGAGGAAATAAAAAAAGAAAAAGAGTAGATACGGGCTGTAGTGTATCGGCAGCACGATGCACTAGCACCAAATCGGGACGTAGTGTAACGGTAACACGCCTGATTCGGGTTCAGGAGATTTCCGGGTTCGAGTCCCGGCGTCCCGAAAGAAGGTGCGGTGTGCATAAGTCTAGGTTCGACTCCTAGAAGCCCGACAATATAAAACAACCCCACCATGGAGGGGTTGTTTTATAGTTTATAAAGTGGTTTAATTTTTTTAAGCTAAATAATGTACATTAAAAATCCGGAGTTCCAAATGCGCTGGAAATCTTTTGTTGTGTCGCTCTGTTTGCTATTAGCAATTGCTGACGCCAAACAGCATCCCAAAATTCGACGGCCCAAGTCAACATCAAGTAATCGTCCCGCAGAACTTCGCGGTTCTAAGAAACAGCGGATTCAACAAAACACAAAAGCAATTAATTTGGGCATCGGGCAGATATTTACTGATGAAGAATTGCTCGGGATGCAAAGAAATAATGTTTTGCTCAAACTGAAAGATACGCCTTATTACCTGACTGACGGCGGGGCAATACAGTTCAGAAGATTGAGATGGGGTAAAAAAACAATTTTTTGTATGCCTAGAGAAGGTAGGGTCTTAGTTCGTCCTTACGTTAAGGTCTACATTGATCTGCTTACGCGAGACTTTTTTCTAGATTTCCGCAAGAAGTTAAAAGTGACATCGGGAGCAAGAAGTCTTGAAGAGCAAGCTCTTATGAGAACCAAGGGTTCGTGTACCTATAATCCAAATGCTGCGATTGCCAACGATCCACTGGAGGAGTCACTTCATACAAGGGCCTTGGTCTTTGATATCTCTCGGCGAGTTGTCGCAGTTGTTAAAGGCAGGTCAAAAGAAGTATCCATGTCCCGTCAAGAAATTGCTTGGATGCGCAAGCGATTGGTTGCCGATAAACTAAAAGGTGTAGAGTTCGAGTTTAAGGAAGAGAGCGAGAATGACAAGGGCGTAATTGAAACTGACCCGATAGAAGAAAATGTTTGCTATCACATCGTGGTTTTTCCTCCCATAACGAAGCCCGCTAAATAAGCGGGTATTTTTTTGCCAATTGGGGGTGGAAAATGTAGAATAGTTGCAGAAAAAGAAAGGGCCTGTAGTATAGTGGCAATACACCGCATTCGCATTGCGGAGACGCGGATTCGATTTCCGCCAGGTCCACA
>CAYHQI010000062.1:0-4574 GCA_964358785.1 uncultured Candidatus Saccharibacteria bacterium | reverse complement strand
CACACCAGAACGGCGACCTCCGCGGCCAGGACTCGAACCTGGAACCATCTCCTTACACATGATCCAATGTTTTCACAAAGGGGTGGACTATCTCATCTTCCAATATGGAAGTCGGGTCTATAGTCTCTACACATTTATCCTTCGACTTCACTCAGGACAAGTCCTAAAAAAAGTTTTTGGAATTTAGCTCGGGATTGCCATCCGCTGGCTGGCGGATAAAGGTTTCCCCGAATTAGCCCGATTTTTCATTTCGTATTGCTACGAAAAGCTGCCTAACTCGACAGGGAGCCGCTCTACCATTGAGCTACCGCGCCTGCCTGCCGGCAGGCAGGGAATGTTAATTAGCTAATATAAATTAGCCCTGAAATTATAGCAAAAATAACCAGTGATTTCAAGTTGAGGTTAAACCTTCTTCTCTTCGGCGATTTTTGGTAGAATAAAAAAATGAAAAGAACAAAAATAGCTCAATTAGCTCCGCTGTGGATTCCTGTGCCGCCACGGACTTATGGCGGTATTGAATTAATGTTATCTTTGCTCACCGAAGAATTGGTAGCAAGAAATTATGATGTTACACTTTTTGCCTCCGGCGATTCAAGAACTTCGGCAAAATTGATTCCCTTGATAGAAAAAGCGATTTTACTACAAAAAAGCCTGCATAGCCCGCATGCCTATATTATTAATGCTCTTGAAAAGGTTTATCGTAGCCGGGAGTCATTCGATCTGTTTCACAATCACTTCGATTTTTTTATGTTTCCGCTTGGTCTTTTGGAAACGATACCGATCTTAACAACGCTCCACCGTCCGTTAGATCCGGCGTCTACGCAGGCTTATAAAATTTATAGTAAAATAAAGTTCTGTGCCATTTCCCATGACCAGCGTCAAAGCGCCGAAGAGAACGGCATCCCGATAATAGATGTTGTCTATAACGGTATCGATCCTAAGAGGTATATATTTCAAGAAACAGCGGGAGATTATTTCGTATATCTTGGCCGGCTTAATAAAGAAAAAGGGGTCGTTGATGCTATTAATATTGCAAGAGAGGCCGGTGTAAAACTTATAATCGCGGGAAATATCGTTGGTGGCGACGAGTGGAATTATTTTCTCCATGAGGTCCAGCCTTTACTTAATGAAGAAAATATCAATTTCGTTGGTCAGCTGGATTTTAACGCAAAGGTGGAGTTGCTTGGCGGTGCAAAGGCTTTACTTTTTCCGATCGAAAGACGAGAGCCTTTCGGTCTTGTTATGATAGAGGCGATGGCCTGCGGTACGCCAGTGATTGCTTATCGCCGTGGCTCGGTGCCGGAAGTAATTAAGGATAAAAAGACCGGTTTTATTGTAGAAACGAAGCAAGAGATGATAGAATCTATAAAAAAGATTGATACCATAAAGCGGAAAGACTGTCGCGTTCACGTTGAACAGAACTTCACCTTAAAACAGATGGTTGATAAATACGAGGAAATTTATAAAAAACTTATTTAATTTATTAATATGAAAAAACTGCGTATTGCTCAGATAGCCCCTCTTTGGCTTACAATTCCGCCTCAAAAATATGGCGGTATAGAAAGAATAGTGTCAATGCTTTGTGACGGTCTGGTCGACAAAGGACACGAGGTTACACTCTTTGCTTCGCCGGGGTCTAAAACTAAAGCCAAGTTGATATCCGTTTTTGATAAGCCGCTTCTCGATGCTCACATTGATTGGTCTAATCCGATTTGGAATCTTCGCAACCTCTCTCTGGCTACGGAGATGGCCAATAAGGGCGCATTCGATATTTTACATACGCATCTTGATATTTGGAGCCTTTTTTTTCATAACCTCACCAGCACGCCGGTTCTGCAGACTATGCATAATCCATTATATCGTGACAATGCTGATGCTAAAAAAGATGATCGCTTAAAACTCTTTACTGAAGAGGCCGGAAGAATCAATATGGTTTTCATCAGCCAATCAGCTTATAACCAAGCGATGGTAGAATTCTCACCGGATCGAGTCCAAGTAATTTATAACGGAAGTAATCTTAGCCATTTTCAATTCCATCCGACCGGAGGCGATCATTTTATCTGGATTGCCCGAATGAATAAACACAAAGGAGTCGAAAACGCTATTGCCGCGGCAGAAAAATTAGATGCCAAATTGCTTTTGGCCGGTCGAATTGACCCAACCCAAAAAGAATATTTTGATACATATATAAAGCCCCATCTCAACGAGAAGATCCGATACGTCGGTGAACTGGCCGAAGATCAACTTTCAGATTTCTACGGTCCGGCCAAAGCGCTTCTTTACCCGATAGAATGGGAGGAGCCGTTTGGATTGGTGGTGACTGAATCTATGGCCTGCGGTACGCCGGTGATTGCATATAGGCGTGGCTCAATGCCGGAATTAATTGAAGATGGTAAAACCGGATTTGTTGTTGATAGTAAGATAGATTTAATAGTTGAGGCCATGAGAAAAATTGATCAGATTGACAGGAAATTGGTTCGGCAACGAGTCGAAGAAAAATTCAGCAAAGAAAAAATGGTTGAGAATTATGAAAAAGCTTATTACAAATTGTTATGAAAAAGCTTAAAATCGCGACAATGGTTACCGGACATTTCGTTACCCCTCCGCCAAAAGGAATAGTTTATGCTCCTATGGATATTGCCATTGAAGTAAGCGAGGGTCTGATTAAAAAGGGCCATGAGGTTGATTTTTATGGCCCAGAGGGAACAAAAGTCAATGTCACTAAAGTCGTAAGTGCCGGCCTGAAAGCCCTCAACCAATCGGATGGTAACTCAATTTTAAAAAAGCCCAACATTGGTGGTGCCGAAGCTGATAAAATCTTTAATCTTTGGGATCAGTTTTTAATTGCTAAAATGTTTGCAGAGGCAGAAAAAGGAAATTATGATTTGCTCCACATTCATCCAATTGATAGGGCTCTGCCATTGGCTCTCTCGCATCCGAAAATCCCAGTTTTTTACACACTCCATGATCCGATTTATCCTTGGCGAGCAGAAATTTTTTCGATGTTTTCTAGCCCAAATCAATACTATGTTTCTATTAGTGATGCCCAGCGCAAGCCAGCTCCTAATTTGAACTACGCAGCCACAATTTATAATGGCGTTAATCTAGACACATTTCGATTTTCAGAGAGTCATGATAACTATTTACTTTTCGTCGGCCGCCTTCAGCCGGAAAAGGGATTAGCCGAAACGGTCCAAATTGCAAAAATGACCGGCGAGAAACTTTTAATTGTCGGTCCGCCGGTGACCGGTGCTTATTGGGATGAAAAAGTTGCACCCTATCTTAATGAAAAAATTAGATATGTTGGTTTTGTGCCACGGGAAGAACTTTTTAAATATTACCAGCGAGCTAAGGCCACTCTTGTGCCAATTCAATGGGAAGAACCATTTGGTTTGATCTTAACTGAATCTATGGCCTGCGGTACGCCAGTGATTGCTTTTGATCGAGGATCGGTTTCCGAAATTGTTATAGAAGGAAAAACAGGATTCATAATTAAAGACAATAATTTGGAAGAAATGGCTGACGCAGTGAAAAAGATTGATGAAATCAAAAGAATTGATTGTCGGAAGCATGTTGAAGATAATTTCAGCATTCAGCGCATGGTGGATCACTATGAGGAAGTTTTTTTAAGTCACCTCTGATTCATCGTCTCAAGATGAAATGATAGGTCTAGATAAGTGTCACTCCAATTGAGCAAATTAGTGGAAACCAAAAACCCGATTAATCGGGTTTTTGGTTTTTCAATTCCTGTTATTTTTCTTCTGCAATTTTATTGAGAATTTTCTGAACCGAGGTAACGGCATCTATGTCATGAATTGAAAGAACCGATGCGTTTTTATTCAGCTTTTTTAGCTTGGCCAGTTTCTTTTTGATTGTTGCCGTATCAGACATGCCTGCCTGTCCGGTAGGCAGGTCAGTTTTGCTCAAGAAAAGATATTCATCTTTATCTAATAAGGTCTTACTATAGGCACCAAGCTCTTTTCTGATTGCTTTGTAGTCTCTTACCGGGTTTTCGGATTCAGCCGAAACAAGATGAAAAAGAACACAAGTTCTTTCGATGTGGCGGAGGAATTTCACCCCCAGCCCCTTACCCTCGGACGCTCCTTCAATAAGACCGGGGATATCGGCAAGAATAAGGTCGTAATAGACGCCTAAGTGTGGTTCAAGAGTGGTAAAATGATAATTGGCGACTTTGCTTTTGGCCTTGGTAAGCTCGTTCAATAAACTTGACTTCCCGACATTCGGAAGTCCAATGATACCGATATCGGCAATCATTTTAAGCTCAAGCCGGATATTGAATTGCTCTCCAAGCAGACCTTCCTGAAATCTTTTTGGGCTGGTGGCGTGGGGTCCACGGAAAAGAAAATTTCCTTTGCCACCATGTCCGCCTTTGGCAACTAAAATCTGCTCACCTATTTTAACTATCTCTAGAAACCTTGCTTCTGGAAACATGTGGATAACCGTCCCGACTGGAATCTTAATGACAAGATCTTCTCCGGCTGTGCCGTCATTCAGTTGGTGCCTGCCGTTCTTGCCGTCTTCGGCCTTAAAAACCTTCGCATTGCGAAGGGCGT
>CAYHQI010000061.1:0-4583 GCA_964358785.1 uncultured Candidatus Saccharibacteria bacterium | reverse complement strand
AAAACCGGCACCGCCCGTTCCCTCTTCGACCCCTCCCTCGGTTCCAGTTTGTTTGTGATTCTTAGATAGTCCAGGATTTGGCGTAGGATATTTGAACATGAGCAAGGTCCAGCTAATTTTTATCAATTGGCTTGAAAAAAGTAGCGAACCCCTATGCCCAAAATCATTCATGGCAGGATTTGGTAACAAATAAGGCGAGCGAGCAGCGGGAGACCGAGGCCGCAATCCATTTTCTGTAAAGAAAATGAGCCCCGTAGGGGCGTGATGAGGAAAGCTCGGAGGGACCCGCGTTGCGAGCGAGTTATATTTGTCAAAGCTCTGGTGTTGATTTTGGGTATAGGGGTGAGCGAATTTTGTACTGCGAGGACACCTGATAAAAATTAGCTGGGCCATGCGATCATTATGTCCCGACCACAGTTTTTCATAATAGTATCAGCCATGATTTTTCTTCTTGAGCGGGTTTTGCCGACGCTGGTTTCTTGGCCGATTTTTATCTTTCCTGTTTTTGCCATTTTGTTTCTGCTGACTTCTAAAAACGATGTCAATGAATTTGTGTACGTTGTTATCGCCGCGTTTATCTTCGACCCCTTTTCCGGTTATAGTTTCGGTACGGTAACTGTGGTTACCTTCGTCATTATTGCAGCCATTTTTTGGTTTAAGGCCAGTTTTAATGTTAACGCCCAATCATTTTTGTCTTTAGCTGCATACACTTTGATTTTTGTTTTCCTGTATTTTGCACTATTATCAATTAAATCCGATCCCAAGTTAATAATTACGCAGGCCCATGTTATTGTAATCGAAACTCTGGTTCTGTTTACGATATTCATTTTATGGACAAATATATTTCCCGTGCGGGCGAAAAACTAGAGCATGCGATTATAACATTCGGAATCTCTGTAAGCGGATTGATTTGCGCGGATTTTGGTTCTAGCACGGGCGGATTCGTAGATTGTCTGCTTCAGTCCTTAGCCAAGAAGGTTTATGCTGTTGATACCGGTTACGGTGTGTTGGATTGGAAATTGCGTAATGATCCACGAGTTGTCGTGATGGAGCGCACCAATGCCATGCACGTAGAGTTGTCCGAAAAAACTGATTTGATAACAATAGATGCGGGTTGGACTCGGCTTGAAAAAATCGTGCCTGCTGCACTGATAAATCTAAAAACCGGCGGTAAAATAATCGCCCTACTCAAGCCACATTATGAAGCCGAGCCGCACATGCTCCGTAAGGGTAAACTCTTGGAAGAATTTATTCCCGAGACCTTGGATAAGGTAAAAGATAGTTTAAAAAAATTAGGCGTTGAAGTTTTAGCTGAAACGGAATCGCCGTTATTGGGTGGCAAGGGCCAGAACAAGGAGTTCTTTTTGTTGCTATGCTTTAAAAAACTTTGATGAAAATTACAAAAAGCGGGAGCGTAGCGCTTTTTATCGTTTACAAATTACTAAGTAAACTACTAGCCCAGGCGGGTTGCCCGGCGGAGACGAAGGCTTTTTGTGAGCTCCGTCGAACAAAAAGACTTCGTGCAGCCGGACAGCCGAGCGTATTTCTAAAATTAATTTAGACAAATACAAAATAACCCGTTTTGAAACCGATGAGCTGAAGCCGGAAGAGACTTTGGCCGATGCCTTAAGCATACACGCAACGATGGAAACTCCGATAAGTCGGCGGGTTTTTGCCACATTTTATATTAGTATTTTACTGGCTGTTTCTTTATTGGCCCTGAAGTCGTTTCAGCTACAAGTTATTGATGGTTCAAACTATGTTCTTATCGCTGAACAAAGCAACTCGTCGAATTACCGGCTTTCTCCTTTGCGCGGCATAATTTACGATACATTGAGCAAGATTATGGCGGAGAATGTTTTGAGCTTCGATCTGATAGCCGTCCATCGCTATTTGCCCAGCCTGCCGGAAGAAATAGAGAAAATAATTACCAAGCTAGCGCCTGTAATTAATGTAAACAAGGGTGATTTGTCAAAACTTTTTGAAGATAATCGAGATAGCAGGTTTTTTATTGTCAAAAAGGGTCTGTCAAAAGAAGAGAAGATTAGACTTGAGAATTTGGGACTTAGCGGCATATATGTCATTACCAATGTGCAAAGGAATTATATTGACGGAGTGGCTTCGGCTCATTTGGTCGGTTATACCGCTCAAGTTAATCCTAGCGATCTTGAAAATGATCCCTACTATTTTATAAACGATCGAATCGGACGGTTAGGGTTGGAGGCGCAATATGAAAAAGAATTACGCGGTCAGCATAGGTCGATTGACCCTGCCGATGTGGCGGGTTCGGCAGGCTCACCACAGGCGGCAAGCGAGAGTCGCGATCCCGGATCGGGCAATAATATATTTCTTAATGTAGACTCCTCGATGCAGAAAAAACTTTACCAGTCTTTCAATTCTGTTTTTGCGTCTGCCGGTATCAGGCGGGGAGCGGCCATCGTTCAAAATCCAAAAACAGGCGCGGTATTGGCCTTGGTTAGCATGCCATCCTTCGATAGCAACATATTCGAGAATTCCTCGCGGCCGGAAAATGTCGCAAAAATCCCCAAAATTTTAAACAGTAGTGACAAGCCGCTTTTGGATCGTGTAATTTCCGGCCGCTACAGTCCAGGCTCAACGATCAAGCCCCTCTTGGCATTGGCCGGACTGAAAGAAGGTGTTGTCACGCCGGCAACTTTAGTTTTTGCTGATGGTAGTATTAGCGTGCGTAGCGAGGTTGATCCGAATGTTTTTTATACTTTTCGTGACTGGAAAGTCCACGGTTGGACGGATATTAAGAAGGCGATCGCGGATTCAGTCGATGTTTATTTTTATTCTCTCGGCGGCGGCTATGGCAATATCAAAGAGGGTTTGGGAATAGATAGAATCTCGGCCTATCTTAAGGGTGCCGGCGCCGACAAGGTTACCGGCATTGATCTGCCCGGAGAAATAAGCGGTTTTGTTCCTTCGAAAGAATGGAAGAAGGAGACCAGGGGTGAATCCTGGTATGTCGGCGATACCTATAATATATCGATCGGGCAGGGCGATATTGGGGTAACGCCGGTTTGGCTCAATACTTACATTGGCGCAATTGCCAATGGAGGCAAATTGATGAAGCCTTATATTGTCAGAGAAATTAAGAATCCGGAGGGGCAAGTTATAGCTGAATTTTCGGAGCAGGTATTGAGCCAACTGCCATTCGACCAGAATACAATAAATATCGTCCGGCAGGGGATGCGGCAGACCATATTATCCGGTACGGCGACATTGTTTCAGAATGTACCGGTTGCTTTGGCGGCCAAAACTGGTACGGCACAGGTTACCGGTCGCGGGCTTAACTCGCTGTTTACAGTATTCGGTCCATATGATGATCCGGAAATAGTTATGACGGTGCTTGTAGAAAACATCAATCAGAGCCAGGGATTGGCGATAAGAGTTGCAAATGATTTTCTTTTATGGTACTTTTCGAAATTGTCCAAGAACTAGCATGAAATGCGCAGTGATTGGGTAACGATTTCAGAACCCGCCCAAATTTTTCCATCGAATATAGCAGACTTTTTATATATCCCTAGCTAATGGCTAAGGGATAAAATAAACTTATTCTCGATAGAAAAACTTAGGCGGGTAAATAACTGTTTTCATGCTCGGCTCGCTGTGCTCGCCTGTGCGTGGACATTTATTTATCCACAGTTTGCTATGGGGATGTTCATTTTATGATATAATCCAGATTTGTGCATTAACGATCCTGCGTTCGACGCAGGGTTTATTGATAAATGGCTATCCAATATTTCAGTCCCGAGGGGCTGGAAAAATTAAAAAATGAACTTAATGAGCGCAAGGATGAAGCCCGAGCCGAGATTACTCGGAAGATTTTGGCTGCCAAAGAGTTGGGCGATCTTTCTGAAAACGCCGAGTACGCGGAAGCTAAGGAGGCGCAGGGTTTTAACGAAGGACGCATTGTTGAGTTGGAGGAGATGATTAAGAACGGCGTTATTATCGGGCCTCACCAGAAACTAGAAGCAGTTGTTGTCGGCTCTACGGTTAAGGTTAAATCAGGCCAACATGGTGAGCAGAAATTTACTATAGTCGGTGCCGCTGAATCTAATCCGGTGCAGGGTTTTATATCCAACGAATCGCCTTTGGGGACGGCTTTTTTGGGAAGGAAGGAGAGCGAAGAAATAGAAGTCAAAACTCCCGGCGGTCTCGTCACTTATAAAATTTTGGAGATAATTTAGCTCGCCCCTCATCACAAAAATTAAAATCTGACCCCATGATTTACCGTCCGGCTACGCGTGCGTGTTTTGCTGGCCCTTCGGGACAGGCGCAAAACGCGCACGCCTCCGCTCGCCTCGCTGGAGCCTACGGCGAAGCGGGCCGGTAAACCCACCCGCCCAAGTTTTGCTTCGCAAAATTTAGGCGGGTTAACGATCCCCTTAGCAATTTACGAACGATAAAAAGCGCTACGCTCCCGCTTTTTGTAATTTTTGTGATGAGGGATCACGTCGCCCGCTTAGCTTGACGCTGTTATTATTAAATGTTATCTTACGAATAGCTTATTTAACCTAAATTCAGCCCTCAAGTGCATAATCTCTTGTATTAATATT
>CAYHQI010000060.1:0-4584 GCA_964358785.1 uncultured Candidatus Saccharibacteria bacterium | reverse complement strand
TAGCGGACCCCCGAATTGTTATCCGACATCCTAACCCCCCTCTTGCGGGGGTTTTGTTTGTTGTATAGGCTTACGAAAGAGCTTTTTAACAAATAAGGAAGTGGTTACCATGAAAAAAATCGCCAAAGCCGGCAAGAACGATGAGATTAATCAAGACATTGAAATCGTGGATCTAGCGCAGAACAGTGGTACTGCGATTGAGATTGATGAAGAGCTACTTACTATATACATTTTTGTCGACAATCTCGATAAAATACAATTACTAGGCTTCCGTCGATATTTTGAAATACTTAAAAAGATTTATCTAGCAGGACAACGGTCTAGCCCGATAAACATAGAATTCTGTACTAATGGCGGGCAAGCTACTGTCGGTTTAGCCATGTACGATATTATTGAATCGAGCGGCCTGCCTGTAAGGACCGTTGCCCTGGGCGAAGTTGTCTCGGCAGGTGTAGTGGTTTTTTTAGCTGGTACGGAAAGATTGATACACAAAAATTCTATTCTCATGACTCATCGAAGTCATAATGGGTACGGCGAAGGAAGCAGGGACGAAGTAGAAAATTCATCTAACCAGCTGAAAACAATTGATGAGCTTATGAGAAATATAATCTTGGAAAAATCTAAACTAACGCCAAGACAATTAACAAAACTTTGGCTTAGCGAAAGATTCATAACCGCACCCGAGGCAATAAAATGGGGTTTAGCCCACAAGATTGTTGGCTAATAAGATTGGCGGCGCGAAGCGCCGTTTTTTACTTGCATTTTTATAATCAATGTTCTAACTTGATTTTAGGTGTTTTTTTAAATTTTGTGAGGACAGCCATGCTCAATCATACCTTTGCGCGTCAGGAATATGAAGTGGAAAACGATGATAATCCCACCATTTTTAATCAGAAAAAAAGGCGTATAGATATATTTGGCAAGGTCGACAGACAAATGGTTCTCGACTTAGTAAGTATTATTGATGAACTTAAAGTAGAACGAGATGGCCTGGTAACTATCGTGGTTAATACTACTGGCGGACTCGCTTCGCAGGGCCTAGCAATTTACGATATACTTACTCGCTCTGGTCTTAATATAAGAACTGTCATCTTGGGAGAAGTGGCTTCTTCGGGACTGGCCATAGTTTTGGCTGGCAAAAAAAGGTTGATTTATCCTAATGCTCTTTTACATTTTCACGCTACGGCAATGGAATTTAATAAACCGACGAGTATTCTTGAGCAAGCCACCGCTATAATGCAGCGGGAGCAAGTTAGAAAAATAGACGAAATGTACCAGAAAATTTTTCTAGCTAATTCCAGGCTTACAAAGCGTATGCTTAGAAATATGGAGCTGAAAGAGGCCTGTCTAACTGCCGAACAGGCCCTGAAGATTGGGCTGGTTCATGAAATTATTCACGGTCAATTTGATTTATAGACGCCAAGAGCGTCTTTTGTTTTCAGTTCCTTATGCTACGATTTAATTATGATCAAAGAAAAAATTAAACTTTTAACCAAAGAAATCATTTATTCACTAGCCGATCAGAGGGGCTGGCCAAGTTTTAACTTGGAGGAAGTGGCAATAGAGCGCCCGGCTAATACTGAATTTGGTGATTACGCGATAAATATTGCTTTTGACTTAGCTAAACAACTTGGCAAGTCGCCACAAGAGATTGCCAATGAGCTGGCAGGCCAAATCAACAAAAATAAGCCAGCCGAGATTGAGCGAGTTGAAGCTGTCGGTGGTTATGTTAATTTTTTCTTAAGTGCTGACTTTGTCAGGAACCAGTTAGATGAAATTTACAAAAATCGTGACTCATTTGGCAAATCCGATATCGGCCACGGTCAGAAAATTATAGTCGAGTATTCACAACCCAACATTGCCAAGCCAATACACATTGGCCATCTGCGTAATACAGTGCTAGGCGACGCCTTGGCTAATATTTTAGAATTTTCAGGATACAAGGTGGCCCGATGGAACTATCTGGGAGACTGGGGAACGCAGTTCGGCAAGGTAATCACGGCCTACAAACTCTGGGGTAATAAAGATGAGGTCAAACGCGAACCGATAAAAACCCTTCTTGATCTTTATGTAAAATTCCATCAGGAACTAGCGACCTCCACCAGCCGGCGGATCGAATTAGACCGTCGCGGCCAAGAAGAGTTCAAGAAGCTGGAAGATGGCGACAAGGAAAACCGAAAATTATGGGAATGGTTCAAAAAAGAATCGGTAAAAGAATTGGAGAAGCTGTACAAAGTACTTGGCGTTAAGTTTGATACTTGGATAGGGGAGAGCTTTTTTCAAAAAGAATTGGGACCGCTGGTTGACGATCTGCTTAAGCAAGGCGTAGCCGAAATCGGCGAGGAAGGAGCCATTATAATCAATCTCAACGCACAGGGTCTACCGCCAGGCCTGATACGCAAAGCCGATGGCGCCAGCCTTTATCTTACTCGCGACATCGCAAATCTTAAATATCGAGTCTCAAAATACAAACCAACCAAAATCTTGTATGTTGTCGGCAATGAACAGTCATTACATTTCGAACAGCTGTTTGCCATTGCCGGTATTTTGAGCTTGGATAAACAAGAGCTTACACATATAAAATATGGTCTGGTGCTTGGCGAAAACAAAAAGAAAATGTCTACACGCGAAGGCGAAGCCGTTTCGATTGAAGAGGTAATTAAAAAAGCGACCAACCTCGCCCACGATATTGTAGAAAAGAAATCCCGACGTCCCGACGGATCGTCGGGAGTCGGGACTCCGACTAAAACGTCGGAGGAAAAAGCGCAAATCGCCCGAACCGTAGCTCTTGGCGCGCTTAAATACGAGATGCTCAAAGAACATCGCAATTCGGATACTGTTTTCGATTGGCAAAAAATGCTCGACTTCAGAGGCAATAGCGCACCCTATCTTCAATACACCTATGCTCGGCTTTTAAATATTACTAACAAGGCCGGCCAGTACAAATTATCAAAGTCCGATTTCAATAATTTAGTTGAAAAATCGGAAATGACAATTATTAAACACTTAATAAATTTCCCAGAGGTCATTGCCAATTCTGCACATACCTACCTCACCAACAACTTAGCTCTCTATCTCTACGAGCTTGCCAACATGGCCAATAACTTCTACGAATCCACACCCATCCTCAAAGATGACGATCTTGCCCGCCGAAATACTCGACTAGCGCTTATCTCCACGGCTGCTTCAATTTTCAAAACTGGCTTAGGCTTACTAGGAATTGTGGTCTTAGATAAAATTTAACAAATGATTGCGGTTTTTTAATTGAATTTTTAGCAAATTTTGGTATGCTTGGACTAATGGCTGTTTTTGATTTCGCCAAAACCGAGGAGAAAATCCTCAAGTTCTGGAAGGACAGGAAAATTTTTGAGAAATCGCTCGAGAACCGCAAATATGCACGGCGTTTTGTGTTTTTTGAAGGTCCGCCCTATGCGAACGGCCGGCCTGGCATCCATCACTTTTTTGGTCGTGCTGTAAAAGATCTCTTTCTTAGATACAAAACTATGCGCGGATATTTTGTAGAACGCCATGCAGGTTGGGACACCCATGGTTTGCCGATAGAGATTGAGGCGGAAAAAGCATTGGGTATAAAATCTAAAAAAGAAATTGAAAAACTCGGCATCGGGCTTTTTAACCAAAAAGCTAAGGAATCAATTTGGACCTATAAAGGCGACTGGGAGAAATTTACAAACCGCATCGGCTTTTGGCTTGATCTCGACGATCCGTATATCACTTACGAATGGAAATACATAGAAACCCTTTGGTGGATCGTAAAAGAAATGGATAAGAAGCAGCTACTTTATCAAGGGCATAAGGTTCTGCCTTGGTGTCCGCGTTGCGGCACGGCATTGGCCAGCCATGAAGTGGCGCAAGGCTATCAAGATGTAACCGAAACATCGATTTATGTAAAGTTCAAAATTAAGTCAGGCCAAAAAATTGGCAAAACATCTATCAGTGAAAATACCTATTTTCTTGCATGGACAACCACGCCCTGGACTTTACCGGGAAATGTCGCGTTGGCAGTAGGCTCTAAAATAAATTATGTCGTGGCCGAAGGGAAGAATCATGAAAAATTTATTTTAGCTGAAAAACGATTAGGCATACTTCAAGAGGGTACAGTTAAAGTAGCAGTGAGCCAGCCCGTGAAAACAAAAGATCTTGTCGGCCTTGAATATGAACCGCTTTTTGATGTTCCACGTCTTCAAACGAAAACCAGCCACAAGGTTTATCCGGCCGACTTCATTACGACCGAAGAGGGCACCGGCATAGTGCATACGGCAGTGATGTACGGCGAAGATGATTACGAACTGGGCAAAAAAATAGGCCTACCCAAACATCATACCGTTGATGAAGGCGGCCGATTCACCAAGGAAGTCCGAGACTTCGAAGGTCAATTCGTAAAAGATGCCGAGAAGGGAATAATAGAGTATCTCAAGAGCGGGGGACTGCTTTTCAAAACCGAGACATACACTCACTCCTATCCATTTTGCTGGCGATGCAAAAGCCCGCTTCTGTATTACGCGCGCGACTCATGGTTTGTGGCAATGTCCAAATTGCGCAAACAGCTCTTAAAAAACAACAAAA
>CAYHQI010000059.1:0-4606 GCA_964358785.1 uncultured Candidatus Saccharibacteria bacterium | reverse complement strand
TTCGTCAAGCAGATCGAAGGCATGGAGTTTCCCGATGCTCTGCGCGTACTTGCGACCAGGGTTGGCGTTAAGCTGGAACGCCAGAGCCCGGAGTATCAGGAATACCAAAGCGCCAAGACAAAGCTATACGAGATTAGCGAGCTGGCGGCAAGATTTTTCGAAAAACAGCTTCATCAGTCCGCAGTCGGCAAAACTGCGCTGGCGTATTTGCGGGACAGGGGATTGGCCGATGAGTCTATTAGGGATTTTCGTCTCGGTTATGCGCCGGATTCTTGGAATGCTTTGTATAATTTTTTGGATCGCAGTTTTGACGGTAAAGAAATTTTAAGTGCCGGATTGATAGTAAAAAAAGACAGTGGCGGTTATTTTGACAGATTTCGCTCGCGGATAATGTTTCCAATTTTTGATATAAACAAGCAGGTGGTGGGATTTACTGGTCGGGTGTTCGGTGATTTGGCCAAGCAAGATGACATTGCCAAATATGTTAACACTCCACAGACCGCGATCTATGATAAAGGTCGGCTTCTCTACGGACTCGAAATGGCTAAGTTGGAGATGAGGCGGACTGACAGGTGTCTGGTTGTGGAGGGCAATATGGACGTGATAATGTCTCACCAAGCCGGTGCTAAGCATGCCGTGGCTTCTTCCGGCACGGCATTGACTGACGGCCATCTCAAGATAATCAAGCGCTATACAGACAACCTTGACCTGTGCTTCGATGCTGACAGCGCCGGGGTTATGGCGACTGATAGGGGCGTGGACTTGGCACTGGCTCGCGGGTTTAATGTCGGGATAGTTTCCCTGGCCGGACAGGCAGGCTTGAAAGACCCCGCAGATTATGTTAAAGTTCATGGCACTAAGTGGGCCGAATACGCCGTCAAATCAAAGCCATTCATGGAGTTTTACTTCGATTTTGCCCGTAAGTCATACGATGTTAATACGGCGTTGGGCAAAAAGCAGTTCGGACAGAAGCTGATGCCATTTCTGGCTTCAATGGCAAATAAGATAGAACAGGCGCATTGGATAAATGAGATGGCCCTGACCTTAAAGACCAAAGAAGAAATCCTTTACCAGGAATTATCCGCAGTTAAGTCCAGAATCGCCGAAACCCCAGCCACAGAAACCCCAGCGCCGGAACAAAGCTTACAAACTGCAAGTCTTGACCCCCAAGAAGAAGCTCTGCTTTCGCTGATAATCAAAAAACCGGAACTGGTTAATAAAATAAAACCGGAAAGCGAAGAATTCTTGTCTGACAAATTTCGGGAAATAGCACAAAAAATTAAACCGGAACAAATAGAGCCGGCGATTAGTCAGCTGGCCTCCGCGTCCATATCTGCGCCTCTTGTTAGCGACTTATATCTGGATTTTGCTTATCTCGGCTCGGAGGAATTGTGGAAAGACTATCCCGATCATGAATTGGATGAGGAATTTGATAAATTAATCAATCAGATCAAGAGGCGCCGAGTTTCGGTTAGGCTGGCCGAACTGGAATACGACATTAAGTCAGCAGAAAAAGAATCAGATAAAAAACGCCTTTCGGCGCTCATGGAGGAGTTTTCTAAAATTTCCAAACAATTAAGTAACTAATTTTTGTTTAAAAAAAATAAAAAAAATTCCGCCAAAGGCGGATCCGCCTCTGGCGGAAAAAAAGCCCGCAAGAAAAAGCCCGTAAAGAAGGCTCGTTTTAAGTCCGCCAAGAAGAAGGCGAAGAGGCCGGCCAAGACGAAACGGCGAGTCTCACAGAAGAAGCGCGCACCGCGGGTGTCCAAGGCACTGATAAGCGAGGACACAATTTTGAAATTGATTGAGAAGGGCCGGCACCGTGGCTTCATTACCGAATCGGAGATTATCAATACTTTTCCCAACGTCGAGAAAGACATTGAAGGGTTGGAGAGGCTCTACGAACGATTAGAGGCGGCAAATATCAATATTATTGATACCGGTAAGGTTTTTGCCGAGGAGCGTACCAAGGAGCACGAAGAGAAAAAGAAGCTTGAAGATGAGCAGATAGAAGCCGGTTCTGACTCGGTGCAGATGTATTTGCGTGAGATCGGGCAGTTCCCGTTGCTTCGCGGCGAAGAGGAAGTGGAGCTTGCCAAGAAGATCGAGAAGGGCGATGAGGCGGCCAGACAAAGACTTATGGTGTCTAACTTGCGTTTGGTGGTTTCAATCGCCAAGAAATATGCCAGTCGTTCGGCCAATTTAACATTGCTGGACCTTATACAAGAGGGTAATATCGGGCTCTCACGCGCGGTGGAGAAGTTTGACTATAAGCGAGGTTACAAATTTTCGACATATGCCACTTGGTGGATTAGGCAGGCTATTACGCGCGCATTAGCTGATCAAGCGCGCACTATTCGCATACCGGTGCATATGATCGAGACCATCAATAAGTACCAGCAGATAGTCCGCCGGTTAGTGCAGGATCTGGGGCGTGAACCGTTACCCGAAGAGGTTGCTTCCGAAATGGGCGTGGATGTGGAAAAGATACATCACATAATGAAGATTTCGCAGGATACCGTTTCGCTTGAAGCGCCGGTGGGCGATGATGATGGCGAAGGGTCGTTGTTAGCTGATTTCATTGCCGATGAAGAGTCGGTATCGCCGGAAACTATGGCTGGGCGCAGGATACTGCGCGACCATTTACGAGAAATCATCAATGAACTATCAACGCGCGAACAAAAAATTCTTGAGATGCGTTTCGGCCTTAATGACGGCGTAACCCATACCCTTGAAGAAGTGGGGAAGGTATTTGCCGTAACCCGCGAGCGCATCAGGCAGATTGAGGCCAAAGCATTGGATAAAATCAGACAGCATCGGCATGTTGGCAAACTGAAGGGGTACTAAAGACTCGCAGTGAGTCTTAATGAAAAAACCGCATCATTGATGCGGAAGCAAGCTTTGTTTTACGAAACATTTTCGGCAGCGGGCTTCGTAAAGATTTTCGTCTCCGACCTCTACTTGTTTTTGAGAGCCCCCCGGTTTTTTTTGTGTAAAAATTGCCGGATTGCCGCACCTAACACACACCGCATTCAAAAGGCATATTTCATCAGCTTTGGCCATTAGTTCCGGCAGTACTCCAAAAGATCGGCCATCGGCATCAAGACATAATCCAGAAACAATTATCAAAAAATCAGAATTTTTTTCTCTTTCAAGCAGGTCAACTAAGAAATCAAAAACCTCATAATTTAAAAATAAAAATTGGGCTTCATCAATCGCAAGAATATGAGGCTTGTGCTCGTCAAAGGCTTCTTTTAAATTTTCCACATCGGTTATGTTATATCTAGATAGATGCTGGTAGCTGGAGAGTTTATTATCATTACTGACTAAATTAAAAATATTTCTTGTTCTGCGAACGTCTGATGCGGGATTACACAGAAATATACTCTGATTGGCGAATGCGGCTCTGCGCAGTCTTCTTACTAATTCCTCGCTTTTGCCAGAAAACATCGGGCCGGTAATAACTTCCAGTCTTGCCATTTACGCACCCCGTACTTTTGTAAAACAACGTAAGGCGAGTATAGCAAGTTAACTTAACAATTCAAGCTTGAAGCGTTCGCGTTTTTTTGATATAGTATTCTCACAACTGAATATTGATTTAATCATTCCGGGATAGCTCAATGGTAGAGCGGCTCCCTGTCAACGCAGGCAGCTTTTCGTCGTAAGATGAATTGAAACTCTTTGGGATAACGGTGAAGCCCTTATGGGGTGATACCGTGGGAACCCTTCGATAAACTCAGGGCTGGCCCCGAGCGAAGTCGAGGGGAGCGCCGTAGAGACTAGATACCAAAGCGTCTAAACTTGCACAAGCGAGTACGACGAAGATATAGTCCACCCCAGTAGGTAACTATTGGATTATGTGTAAGGAGATGGTTCCAGGTTCGAGTCCTGGTCCCGGAGCCCTGTAATTTCTATAGAACAAATACACCCCTTGTGGGCGTATTTGTTCTATAGTTTAGATCCGGGATCGGCATGTCAACTGCTTGATATGCCGAAAGGACTCGAACAGCGGAGCAATATTTCACCAGTGGGTGAAATTGCGAGCTGGTGGTCAGCCCGAGCCGAGCGACGGCGAGGCGAGAGGCGAGACCGAGTCCTGGTCCCGGAGCCACGATAAAACACTAGATAAAATCTGGTGTTTTATTTTACCCCAGTATGGACTGGCGAACCTAACGACTACGTACTGTAAATAAAAAGTGTGTTATTATATTTGACAACCCAGTTCGTTCACAAGGAGTCTCTATGCTAATACCTTATGTTGGTGTTGTTGATTTTACTAACTTCCAGCAAGTCGAAAATATGCTTAAAGTTTTTAAGGCAAACCTACCATAAGGCTCGAATCGTAAGTTACATATCGGCTTAATGATGAGTTACAAAACCCTGAACGGGTTGCCTACTAAATGGTTAGATGTTTTTCCACCCAAAGAAAAAATTTCAAGTGTTTTTGCTTCAGATGAGACATATAACTGCCTTCACTATGCAGACTATGATAACGACCCTGAGCTTTGGAAAAGTCTTACTAGGGCGATTTCTTTCGGTGGTATGGGTATCCACGCATTGCAATTGGACATGATATGGCCAGAACCTTCTCAGATTGCTAATGCCG
>CAYHQI010000058.1:0-4760 GCA_964358785.1 uncultured Candidatus Saccharibacteria bacterium | reverse complement strand
CAAACTCATCCGACTGGCGCAGAAGGTTCTTACAAAAATAGTTAGTGGCGACGACCAGTTGCAGTACGCAGGAAGTATCATCGCGGTAGGACGCAAAACCTAATGTTAAAAATTTAGACACTTAGACTTTGACATTGATTTGACATTTGTAATTGGAAATTTGTCATTATGAAAATTTTATATTTTAATCTGGTTGAAAAAATCCACACGCGAGATTCCGTATATTTGAACGGCTTGAAAAATTTGGGCGTAGAGATAATCGAGTGTCGTGATTGGTCGCCGGGACTTAAAAAATTCTGGAATTTGTACAAGAAACACTGGGTATTGAAAAATAAATACGACATTTTGTTTGTGGGTTTTGCTGGCCACATTCTTGTGCCGTTTGCTAGAATTATTTCCAACAAAAAGATTGTTTTCAACGCCATGAGTTCACTCTTTGATGGCGCCTTTTGGTCAAACAAGAAAAACGGTGGTTTTTTGGGCTGGCGTGTTCCTTATATTTGGTTTGTTGACTGGCTGGTATTTAATAGCGCCCACTTATCCATTTTGGATTCTAATAACCGGAAGGAATATATAAGGCGCATGTTTTTGGTTCCGGAATCCAAGCTCGCCACGCTTTGCAACGGAGTCAGCGACTCCATATTTGCGTATAATTCAAATATTAAAAAGTTACCCATGTTTACCGTGCTTTTCAGGGGTGCGTTTATGACAGAGGCGGGGATTGAGTATTTGTTGGAAGCGGCCAATGCCCTCAAGCACGAACCGGTCAGGTTTAGAATCATCGGTTCCGGTCTCTTAGCGCCAGTTGTAGACAAAATGATAAGGGAGTTGGAATTAAACAATGTAGAATGGATCAAGGAACGGTTACCTTGGGATGAACTGATCGCCAAAATGCAGGAATGTCACTTAAGCATAGGCCAGAATTCCGATAATAAGCGGCAAAAGGTGCAAGTTGCATTTAAAACTGTTGAAAGCATGGCTTTAAAAATACCACAGATAATTGCTTTGAACTCGGAAGGAATTTTGGAATTTCTAACTGATAAAGTTACCTGTATCGGTGTTAAGCCCACCGATCCCCAAGACTTGGTAGAAAAAATATTGTGGGCTAAAAATAATCAGGCAGAGATTAGTCGCATCGCCAAAAACGCCTATGAACTTTACCTTAGGGAATTTACACAAGAAATATTAGCTAGAAAAATGTTGGAGCTGATAAAACAACTAAACAAATGAAAAATATCAAGAAAATAGTTAAATTTTTTCTCAAATTTTTCGGTTACGATCGCGATCGCAGGCGGATCTTAAACCGTTACTGTGACATGCTTCCATATGACTTCAAAACCATAATCGACGCCGGGGCGAACGTTGGTCAATTTTCACGCGAAATGATTGCCGCATTTCCGCAGGCGCAGATTTACGCGTTTGAACCGATAGCAAATTGTTTTGATAAACTTAAAAAAATTTCGAATAGAGATAACTTCAAGGCCATGCCATACGCACTCGGTAATCAGAATGGAGAAACCAAGATTAACGTCAGTTCGTACAGCCCCAGTTCATCCTTGCTAAAAATGTCAGGGCTGCACAAAAGGATTTTCCCTCACACTGCTGGCGAACACCAAGAAACCATACAGATACGAAGGCTTGATGATGTCGTCAAAGATTTAGATGTCAGGATGCCGCTACTATTAAAAATGGACGTACAAGGATATGAAAAGGAGGTCATCTTGGGCGGACCTGAAACTTTCAAAAAGGCATCAGTAGTTTTTTCCGAGACATCCTTCGTCCCGCTTTACGAGGGGCAACCTTTAACGGGCGAAATAGCGGAAGTTCTTGGCAAAATCGGATTCGATTACAAAGGATCTCTTAGCCAGAAAAAAAATCCCCAAACAGGGGAGGTGGTTTCTGAGGATTCGGTTTTTGTAAAACAGGTTAATATCTAACTTTGTAGTACAACTTTTGCAAAAAACCATGAAGCTTGACAGCTTTCAAAACCTGCAAAGTAATTTTGCGCATTTTCCTTTTGATGGGTATGTGGGATTGTAAGATGAATCTCTCTTGTTCTACCCATTTTAGAAAGGTAACGATATCCGGATAATCATTTACGAACTTAACTTTCTCATTTTCAATGTAATCATGTGGTTGCAGAACGGCCCTTATTTCGTCGTCGACATGCAAGGTTCTATATCCAGCCGCTTTGGCTAAATTGTCTGTTGTTACGGCTGTAAAATAGTGGTTGTGGGCATTTTGTAAGTGACGCATGAAGTCGTGCTTATAAGTATGAGTCAATGCTCGTACGCCGGGAAAGGTTGTATAAATAACCCCTCGGGGATTTAGAATTTTTTTACACGCCTCCAGTTCTTCGCGGGGATTAAACACGTGCTCAAGAACATGACTATACATAACGGCATCTGCCACGATTCCTTTCTTGAATATGGTGCTAATGTCACCGTGTTCCACATCTACGCCTTTAGATTTGGCATACTGAATACATTCCAGATCATATTCGGCCCCATAAACTATTGAACCTTTGTCTTGGAAATACTTCAACGTTCCTCCTGTTCCACAACCGATTTCAACAACAGTTTTTCCTTTCCAGTTTTTAATCCCGGTTTTGGCCGACAACAAAAGTTCTGTAGTTTTACCAAAATTATATTGATTCCTGAACGTGCCATCTTTTGGAACCTCCCCGCCCTCGTATAAATCTCTGAACTCGTCATTGTAGAATGAAGCTGCGGTTTCTTTGGTCATGCGTGGGTTTGTCTGAATCAGGCCGCATAGTTTACACACTACCGTTGTAATTTTTAAGCAATGTTTATCTTTCTTGGCAAGAATTTCAAAGTCGTTGCTGTCACAAACAGCACAGGGAACTTCCTGATAAACATATTCTCCTCGGGTAACCTTGTCTTCAAATCTTTTCCGGTATTCCAGTTGAATCGGATTAAGGTTTTCCTCGGGATTTAAATTGTAGTCATATCGAGAACTGATCATTGTGTTTTTATTGTCACAGAAAAAACTGACGATTTCAATACTTACGAGAGTTCATCAAAAACATCTAGGGTTTTTTGCGCTGTTTTCTCCCACGAAAAAAGTTTTGCTCGCGCATAACCTTTTGCGATAAGTCCCGAGCGTAATTTTGGATCAGTTAGCACTTGCTCAATGGCATTGGCAAGAGCTTTTGCGTTTCCAGTAGGTACCAAAATACCAGCCCCGCTAGAAGTAGCCGCGCCGCGGTCCTCCGGATTCACGCCTTCGGCGTGAGCGCGATTTCTAACGGGGTCGGCACCACCAACAACCTCCGTAATACTTGAGTTATTCGCGGCAATTACCGGTACACCAAGGGAGAAGGCCTCAACGAGCGGAATTCCGAATCCTTCAAATGCAGATGGAAAAATCAGTGCGGCAGATTTCTCATATATCGTCCGCAACGAGCCGCTTGAGACATGACCGAGGTGGTGTATCCTATCTCTAATACCATGACGATCTGCTCGTTCCAAGACATCCGCAAGAACATTTTGCCATTTTTCTATTCCGGTTAGCACCACATGGAGTTTGGGAAATTTGTGTTTAAGCAGTGCCAGCGCTTCGATCAGAACCGCGTGGTTTTTGTGAGGCCAAAAAGCGGCCGGATAAAATACATACTGCTGTGGCAATTCCACAGGCTCTGGTTCTTCAAATTTCTGCGGGGCCAATAGAGTCACAACTATTTTATCTGTCTGGATGCCATATTTTTCGACGAGAGTATTCTTTGTGAACTCCGATATGGCTAAAATTCGGTTAGCTGATTGTGCTGCGGTTTGATTGCCCTCGCGCCGTACTTTTAAATATTTTGGCGGAAAATTCTCTGGCAGATATTCGTATTGAAGATCGAATAGAGTAACAATTGTGGATATATCCCGCAATCCACGCGGATTGATTGATCCCGAAGGAAAAAAAACCGTACTAATATCGTGTTTGTCTATGATTGACTGGAATTTGCGGCGCATCGATTCTTCAACGATACTCCTTTTGTGCAACAGTTTTGCCGCAATTCGCGGCCAGAAGAACGAAAGATTGCCGAATACTTTGTATCTGACATTGGGTTTGTTACCCAATACATTTTGCAGGTAATGACACATATCTTTTCTTACGATAAGCCAGTACGTATATTTGCTGTCCATTTTGGCTAACTCTTGAAGAAGATTGTCAACATACACAAAAACACCCGTAGCGCTTGCGGGCGTAAAATAGAATAAATTTATCAGGATTCCTTTGCCCAATGTTTAATTGTTTATTTGCTTCGTTGCCAAGGTGAATATAAAAATTCCAAATTGTTTAAGTGGAGTTTTCTCGAGTATTCGGTTCAGGAAGTCCAAAGATGCAATTGGCAAAATGGGTGATTTACTCATTTCAACTATTTTGAAATTATGACGGACGAGCATGGCTTTGAGTTTTGAGGGTGTCATAAATTCTTTGAGAGGATCTTCTTTGAAATACATGCCCCTGCTCATGCCCATTCTGCGCAGCCAGGATCTCAATTGGTCGTATAATTTGACCGGAAAGTTACTGGCGCAGGATATCAGCAAACGGCCATCTGGTTTGAGCAGGCGATATGCTTCGCGCAAGAAGTTATCGGGGTTGTCCAAATAAAAAAGCATTTCTGCGGCGATGACAGTGTCAAATGTTTCGTTTTCGAATGGCAGTTGCTCTGCGTCACAAACGTAGGCCTCAACCCCGTTAGAAGTAGCCGCGCCGCGGTCCTCCGGACTCGCGCCTTTGGCGCGAGC
>CAYHQI010000057.1:0-5004 GCA_964358785.1 uncultured Candidatus Saccharibacteria bacterium | reverse complement strand
AGACCCCCGCCCTTACGGGCGTGGTACTTACGTACCTTCTGCGCAGTTGCGCTCATTTGAATCTTGCGCAACTGCGCAGGGTCTATATATTTACCTCCAGTTGCCCTTCGGGCAACTTACGGGCTGACATTCATCCACGAGCTTACGCTCGTGGTGTTCTGTCAGTAAATATAAAACCCGCCAACAGGCAGGCTAAATATATAAATTCATAATGTCGGATCTAATCAACTCCTTCTAACGGCACAGGAACAGAATCCCAGCTTGTATTCTCAACTATAGTTCTACATATTGAAAACTCTCGTATTTCCCGGTTTCTTACCATTCTACGTTCTTGTTTTTTATTTTGATCAATCATACTAAAATGCTCTACGGTTCCGTCTGGAAAAACATTATAGTAACGCGCAATGATATTAACTCCGTGAGAACTCTGAAGGCGCAAAAACAGAGTATGTCCCAAAAGTTTTGATAACTCTGACCAACACCAAACATCTTCCACTTTACTGCCCTTAAGAAGTTGCTCGGCATCCATATTTTTTTCTTTTGGAATTATATCCTTTAGCCAGCGCTCGGATAACTCTGGTTTATTAAGAATTCTAACCAGACTCCATGAAAAAGGATCTCCTCTGCCATAAAGAACAATCCACGTATCTTTCTCCTCCCATCGACCCGATCTTTGCACGGGAACATTAAAGACATATTCGTAAAGATCCATTATTGCCGGAAAAACATTCTCTTTGGATAAATCTTCCGGACCGAATTCTTTAAGACCAGCCGCCGTATCATACTCTTTTGGATCAAGGTTAGATTTAACTAATTCGACCTCTTTATCCTCAAGACCAACTCCAAAAATGTAACACAAGCTATCACAACCCTTATTCTGTGGAGGCTGTTGCCTGTCTTTGAAAAAATACCTTTTCATGGTTAAAAATTTGAATCTATGAATATCTAACTCTAACCCGGTCTCTCGCTTTACGCATCTTTTAACAGATGTTACTTCATCTTCTCCCGCAAAAGATCTGCCGCCAATAAACCACCAATCGGACATTGGTTTGGATTTTCTTTTTGCAAGGAAAAAAGTCCGACGGCTTTCGTTAAAAAACACGCAGTCGGTACAAACTAAGACGAAGGCCTCTAGAGCCGCAGCATATACGTCTGTTTCCAAAAATTTACGCGGAATAACTACGTCAGGATTTTCTTTGTAAAGAACTGACTTGAACATCATTGCTCCTTTTATCTGCTTATTATGATTGCCATTATATTATCATTTATATGCCGAACAGTCAATTGTTGATAAGATGACAACTATAATGTAGAGTCTTGTAATAATGTCCATAAAAAAAGCACTAATAACAGGAATAACCGGACAAGACGGCTCATATCTGGCCGAATTTTTGTTAAAAAAAAAGTATCAAGTTCACGGCATAGTCCGGCGTGTCGCCTTGGAAGATCACAATATCCGAACTTCTCGGATCGCTCATTTGTTAAAAAATAATGGACTTAAACTGCATGCGGCAAGTTTAGAAAGTTATCCAAGCATCTGCCACGTCTTAATCGAAGTCAAGCCGGATGAAATTTATCATTTAGCTTCCCAAAGTTTTGTGGGTTATTCTTTTGATGACGAACATTCGACGATGCACACAAACGTCACCGGTACGCACTTTCTTTTATCCGCAATCCGCGAACTTACTCCCAAAGCAAAATTCTACTTCGCCAGTTCAAGCGAAATGTTCGGCAATGTGCTTGAGGTACCGCAAAATGAAAAAACACCTTTCAATCCGCGTTCCGCTTACGGAATATCCAAAGCAACCGGCTACCACCTGACCAGATACTATCGCAATCACAAAGACATAAAACTTTTTGGAGTTAATGGAATTTTATTCAATCATGAAGGTCCTCGCCGTGGTCTTGAATTCGTAACCAGAAAAATTACACACACCGCGGCACTCATAAAATACGGGCTTGCTAATAAATTATATCTTGGCAATCCTGAAGCCAAGCGCGATTGGGGTTTCGCGGGAGATTATGTTGAAGCCATGTGGCTTATGATGCAACAGTCCAAACCAGATGACTATGTTGTCGCCACAGGGGAAACGCATACGGTCAAAGAATTCGCTAAAGAGGCTTTTAAAGTTGCCGGTCTTAATCCGGTCAAATATATCGCCTGGAATAACCCGACCGACATCCGCCCATCGGAAGTTGATCTGCTTATCGGCGACGCCTCGAAAGCCAAGCGTGTTCTAGGCTGGAGACCCAAAACAAAATTCAAAGATCTCGTCAAAATGATGGTCGAAAGCGACCTAAAATTAGTTTCTCAACAATTTGAAAAACCAAAAACCCGCTAACGCGGGTTTTTTTACTGGACAGAAAAAGTCATCGCCACAAATTTACCACACCCTGCCTAAGCTCTCCACAAATCTCTTGGCTTCGGCCTCATAACTTTTATCAATTTTAGCGGCAAGACGTGCTTGATCAACTGCGCCATTAATGTTGCCGATCCTAACATAAGCCGCCGCCAACGATGCATGATATTGCGCATTGTTTGGTTTAGACGCCACTAAATTCTCGTACAACTTAGTTATTTTTTCAAAATTTCCAATTTTTGAATAAAGATTAATCAATCTCAGGGTATCTGCTTCTGTAAAAACATAACCATATTTAATAGCTTCCTCAACGGCACTAAGCCCTTTCTCTATCTGCCCTATATCAATATATGTCGCGCCCAAATACCAATGCGTAAGGCCAACGGTCGGATTTAATTCGGCGGCCCGTTCAAAATATTTTATAGCGTTCTCGCTATCTTTTTTATTTAAATACGCCTGTGCCACCTCATAATATGTCCTAACAAAATTCGGTGAAATCTCCAGAGCCTTGAGTGAATTATTAAGTGCCAAATCATTATGCGGTGACTTAGGATTATCTTTACCTAATATTATATGGGCTCGAGATATATATAAATATGGCAGATAATCTTGGTTGGTTTCGTCAACATTTTTCTGGACTTGTTCTATAACGTATTCAAGCGCCCCGACCTCTTTTTCGCCCAACTTTTTACCACTTACTGATTCCATAATCCACTGCGCAAAACGATGGCGGTATTCATATTTACCAGCCACATCATAAGACAAAGCCTCCTTATATTTAGCAAGAGAATTATCGAAGCTACCATTACCACCCCACGACATAGTAATAGCGCGCGTAGTGGCATAGTTCGCCTTAGCCTGTAAAATATTAGTTTTATAGATTAAAAATGTGACTCCAAAAAGCAAAACTAACATAGCGGTCTGTTGAGACATCGTTAGCCTAGGGTTCAAAATTGTTTTGGAATTGTTGATGTCAGGTTTCAAAATTATCTTATCTGTCGATGTCAGTAAGACAATGAATCCAAGCACCGTGAAAAACAATATGAAATTCGCCGAAGTATCAAAAATAAATGAGTTGTGAATCATGTAGGCCACAACAAGAGAAATTAGCCCGATTCCTAAGACCCTATCTGAACCAGGTGGACCTCTTACCACTTTCTTCCAAAGAAGATGCATCGCTACAACAAACATGGCAACATAAATCACTAGCGACAGTAAACCCATAGTAACCAGAATTTCTACAAACATATTATGAGCTCGATCGAATAACGTCTCAGAGCCAGCTCCCTCAAAAAACTTAGGATTAAAGCGCTTTGAAAACGGAACGTTAAAGTTTTCGGGTCCCCAGCCAAATAAAACTGTTTTTGGATTTTCTTTCCAACCCATAATGCCTGCCTGCCAAGCCCAAAATCGCGTATTAACAGTTCTGGTGCGCAAAGAAAAATCTGTAAGCCTACTTAAATATCCTGAGTTTTTAACTAAGTCGGAATCTCTTATCAAAATTGCAGAAGTCACCAGTATAATTGCCAGACCTATTAATCCTAAAAGAATTTTTTTTGCAGTTCTAGATGAAAAAATGATTACATATAAAAAAGAAAAAAGTAAAACGCCCACTCCAAGACCCATTATTGAACCTCTGACCGCTGTCATCAAAACAGCTATGGCGCTAATCAAGACGGCGACATACAAATAACCCCTGTGCTTCTGAGAGATGCTTGACGATAACGCTAAAGACAGGGCTAAAAATAAAACAATAATCTGATATCCGGCAAACAAAGCAGCATTACCGATCGTACCAAATATTCTATCTCGACCGCCGGAACCAATAAAAAACTTTATGTCTGTTTTCTGACCAAAACCATAAAAAGCCGAGAGCGCTCCGACGAATACAGCAAACTTGGCTAGTCGTAACCAATCTTCTCGCGTTCTAAAAATCGAAAGTAAAATTATGAAATAAACCAAATAGTGAACAAAGGTCCACCAACCGCCCATGCGCTCCAGAGAGCCCCAAAAACTTAAATAAGGATTGACGCTGATAAAAGTCGAAGCTCCGAATGTCAAAGTAAAAAGAGCAAAAATAATAAGTAACGGGTGCCTAGAGGGAAGATAGCTCCTGTCTTTCCAAATCAATATTAAATAAAAAACCGCCATTATTTCTATAATCGAACGGAAGATAACCACCTTGCCAAAATGAAATGGCGAAATATATTGAGAAAAAATAACCAATGGCAATAACGCCACGGCATAAATCATCCACTTTAATATTTTCGCTAAAACAGGATTACTATAATCTTTTGCCATGCAATTAATCTAGCACAAAACATTTAGTCTCGCCAATACTACTGATATTAAAAAACCGAAAGATTTTGAGAATAACTAACTACGCTGACCTCAAAAGAAGAAAGATACCGAAAATTATAATTAGTATTCCGGCGATCTGTGCCACGGATAATGTTTCTTTAAGCAGCAGCCAAGAACCAACGGCTAACAAAATAAGTTGAACGGCTACAGCAATCGGATAAACAACATTCAGCTGCATCTTTGACAATACCCATGTCCACAAGAAAAAAGCAATGCCAAACATAACCAGCGATCCGAATATGTTAAAATTCTTTAACATTGAAAGGCCAAGATCAATTATGCC
>CAYHQI010000056.1:0-5142 GCA_964358785.1 uncultured Candidatus Saccharibacteria bacterium | reverse complement strand
TCGAATCTTCCCTCCTCTGGCTCTACCCTCGCCCACTCAATTGAGAAACGATGTGCGTTCTGACTAAGTGATTTTGCAATATCAAAATCCTCTTCGTATCGATTGTAATGATCGCACGCTCGGCCAGCCAGAGGCAAAGCACGCGCCTTGACTTGAGCTTGCCCGCCTAAGTTTGGCCATGCCAAAGTTGGGCGGGCCCAATCATTATTCTCGATTCCGCCCTCCACTTGATAGCTCGATGTGGCGCTCCCCCAAAGGAAACCGTCTGGAAATTTCGAGTTCTCTTCCATGAGTCAATTATATCAGAATTATTTAGATTTGACATAAAATCTAAACGCGTCATATTGTAGGGAAATCGTACCTTCACAAAAAAGGATAAAAATGTGGAAAAAATTCTTGTTCGGCCTTGCAATCATGGCCGGGCCATTGATTGGCCAGATTATTATAAATGGCAAAGTCATAGATCAGGAAGAACGGTCTCTAGAGTTTGCTCTAATACGCATCGAGCCGGCAGATCATACGCTAACTAAAACAAGAAGGGCTACATCTGATAAATCAGGGGACTTTAATTTAACCTATGACGCGCCTACTGGAATTTATTTTTTAAATATTAGCCGCCAGGGCTTTCAGGAAATAAAAAACGAACCCAGAGAACTTAAAAATGGCACTCTTAACTTGCTGACCATTCAACTTGTTCCCATTCCACGCTTCGAGATAAATATTAGTCCCGACAAAAATGAAATATCACTGGAGCAGATTGAATTATCACAAACTCTAGAAAACAGCCAAATAGATTCGAGCGTCGTCTCCAGAGCGGATAATCTGCTTAGTATTGTTAGAACTATGGCTGGCGTTAATCCGGATGCCAGCGGTAAAATCCACCCCGATGGCTCGCCGACCGATCAAATTAATCTGCTCCTGGATGGTTTTCGCGCCAACGATCCGGTTACCGGACAGCTTGAGGTCAAATTAAGCACTGAAGCGCCAAGGTCTCTTGATCTTTTCGCCGGACGCTACTCGGTTGATCTGGGCCGAGGCGAAACTACGCTAAAAATAATAAGCCAGGATGGCAATAATAAATTTAAAAAACAAATTACCAATTTTATCCCGGGAATCGGAACCGAAAAAGGGCTGACTCTTACCGGCTGGGAACCCAAATTTACAATTTCTGGACCAATTAAAAAAGATAGGATCCTTTTCTTTAACGCCACGGGGTTGGATTACAGCAAGAACTTTGTCTATGATTTGCCCAAGGGTCAAGATAGAACCAACATCTGGGAAGCAAGTAATCTATTGCGAGTTCAGGTGAATTTATCTGCCGTAAATGTCCTCAACTCTGGCATCTTAATTAACTATCTAAACGCGCCCAAAACCGGCCTTTCACCTCTCAATCCTATATCAACGACGCTGGACAGGCGCTCGCGGAGATATTTTTTAAGTTTGCGGGACATGATAGCAATCAATTCCGGATTGGTTCTAACTCTCGGCTACGCAAAATACGATTCGTTCATCAGAGAAATCCCGCAAGGACATGAGATTCTAAAACTTAGTCCTACCGGCACCAGCGGCAACTTCCCGACTGACATCCAGCGTTGGGGCAATAGACAAGAGCTGGATGCCGATTTGACTTGGCGACCAAAACAAAAACCCCTGACTAATCATGAGTTAAAATTTGGTACTAATCTAAACTATTCTACCTATCGTCAAGACTCTCTAAGAACTGGTTTTGAACACTTCAATCTGGCAGGCCTACCTATTGTCCATACTATATTCGGCGGCTCCGGTAAATTCAATTTGTCCAATTTAGAAAACAGCGCTTATTTGCAAGACAGGTGGAATACTAGAATCAGGAACTGGCCGCTATATGCTGAAATCGGACTACGCTTTGACCGAGATGGCATTATTTCTCACGACACCCTGACACCGCGGGCAAGTATTGCCTTCGCGCCACCTAAATTTAAAAAGGCCAGATTTTCAATCGGTTATGGACTGACGCCGACGCTTAATAATCTGGGCCTTTTCGGTCGTAAGCTGGACCAATATTCTTTGACCACCGAATTCGATCGGAATGGTAATCCAAACGGCCCGGCAGAGTTAACCATTTTTACCAGCAACGATCAAAAACTTAGAATTGGCCGGGTAAGCAACTTCAGCGCCGGCACAGAACAAAATCTGCCGGCTGGCTTCCAGTTTAGATTTGATTATCTGCGCAAACGCAGTCAAGACGGCCTCACATTTACACCGACCGTCGATCTTGACTTGATAACCGACCAACAAAAAAACAATCTGCCGGAAACTAAAATCGCCGTAGTTTATTATCTTAATAATTCTAAAACTCAAGTCTATGACGCAATAAAAATACGTCTGAAAAAAAGAACGGAAACTTTTTGGCAAAAATCACACTGGAAAGTCGGCCGCGGTGAACTCTTATTCAGCTACGTCCGCTCGCGTACATTTTCTAATTCCAATATCTCGCCGTTCATAGATGATCCCTTCACTTCTGATGACGGTTCAGGCCGAACACCCTGGGATATCCCTAACCGCTTTATTTCAAATGGCGCGATGGAACTATCCGAAAATACCAAAATTTTTTATTTTTCCGAATGGCGTGACGGCACCCCATTCTCGGTATATGACGAAATCGGCAGGCAGGTGGGCAAATTCAACAGTTGGCGTCTGCCACGTTATAATGTCATTAATCTGCACGTAGAGCATCGCTTTAAATTATTTAAAAAAATCTGGGCGATACGTTTAGGCTTAGACAACATAACAAATAGAACCAATTACATACAAGTCAACCCGAATGTCTCTGCTCCGAATTTTCCCAATTATTTTGGAGTAGAACCGCGTAAGTTAGTTATCCGCATCCGTTGGCTAAAATAGCAAAAGCGTCACTCATGACGCTTTTTAATTTTTCTATTCGAGTCCTCAATAATTTTCAATGCCTCATCGGTTTTGCCATGGCAAAGCTTGAAAGCCACCGGATCGCGATCTATACAGTTGTAGTTCCACCAAAGAGAAATGGACACACCGGCCTCGACTAAATCTCTTGACTTGTTTTCAACATCCTTGATAACTTTGGGGTCACTATAATCCGCTCCTATTATCTTCTCCCCCACTCTTTCAAAATGCGGTCCGACTTCACCCATAAAAAGGGGTTTGCCCATCTTTTTGGCGACGTCGACGTACCACCTGGAACCGATGTGCTCATTTATATAAAGGTGGCTCGATACAATGTCGGCATCACTCTCGACGAGTCTAAGATAAGACTCTTGATCGGCAAGATTCTCATTTTCAATATTCAAGCCCGGGCCGCCGACAGCCGCCCGCAACATATGCCAAGCATTCGGCTTCGGTTCGGCATTGCCTGTTACGATAAGACGCCGGCCATCTACCGACTTAACGAGCAAAATTACTCTGCGGAAAAACCGCGCCAGCTCATATGAATTAATGTTGTTATCCGGACCACGGTAGACGCGACCGATACCAGTTGGCGAATCAGTGAATACTCCGCTCTTAGCCCAATCGGCCGAAGCCTCTAAATCTGCCAAAAAATTATTTTCATTACCGATTTCAAAAATAATTTTAGGCCATTTTCTGGCATGTTTTACAACAGCCGTAGTATATTCCGCGAATCTTTTATAGCCCAGCGATTTTGGATTGGTCATCCCTTCGCGTAAAGAATGATGGCCTAAGTCAGCCAGGCTTTGCACATTCCAATAAAGCGAAAAGTCGACCCAGATATTCAAGCGGTCGCAATCATCAAAAAATTCGGTCAGCGCGGCAAAATATTCTTTGCGCTTGCGCGACTGAACCGTAGGATCGTCATCAAAAAAAACCTCATAAAACTCCGGCGAATGGAATGGCCCCATCACTCGAATTATGTGAAAATTGTGCGCTGCCAGAGTTTCAAGATTTTTTCTTGCAAACTCCCTGCCCTTGCCCTCGGGAAAGTCGTCCCAGCCGCGATCAAGATATAACCGGAATGCCTTATAAAAATTGAATCCGATTTCTCTGAATTCCTGATCGCCGAGATATAGTTTTGAACCGCATTTCTGAAGAAAAGAAGATTTGGGATCGGGACAAGCCGCACCCTCAAGTCTGCAAAAAAAGATACTTAAAAATATGGCAACGGTTCCTGCAATTCTAAGTTTCCTCATCTGGCTAACCTCGTTTTTATTTATTTTAAAAGTACCCAGCCAATCTAGCATACAATGAAAAAGTCTACAAAAAAAACAAAACCCCGCTTTAGCGAGGTTTTTATCTGGTGAAATATCCAGGTCCAACTATATAATAATGAGCGATTGAATCTGGAACAAAAATATAGAGTAGCCAACTAACGAGCCCGTGAGCCAAGCCCAAGAAATACAAATTTCTATGATCCTGATGTTTTATAAATACTTTGGCGCAAGCCCAGCCGCCAAAAAAAGTTACAAACATTAAGAACAAGTTCGGCAAATGAACCAGAGCAAACAAGCCACCTGCGATCCATGGTATCATGGGATCTTTTTCGTCTTTAAAAAAACCGGCTAATCTGTTAACAAAAAATCCGTTCAAGAGATACTGCTGAAACAAGCCCCAGATAAACGTTGCCGCAAGATTTGATATAAGCCTCGACAAGTCATTATATCTGATACTACCAAACCATAAACCTAAAAATAAAATCAGCATCACCAGCCCTAGCAGACTTTCTCCATTTTCTGCAAAAGCCACCCTGAAACTTTTTGGCCATAAGCCAATTTTTTTTAATCCCTCGCGATAAAAACCGTGAATTCCGGCCATGCCCGTCAAAACAAAAAAATAAAACCAGCTCTGGTTGTGCAAATCATAACCACGCCAAATACCGAACATTATACTAACATAGAATACAATACCCCAAAAAAGCTGGGCCCAACTTGATCGCTTTCTTTCGACTGTAGTCATCGTCGCCTCCTATGCAAAAAACGTATGTCTAATGGTATTAACAACGGCATGCAATCCGGCAGAAGAAAAAACACTGTTGGACTTCTGGAACACTTTTCCGTAAATAAACCCGGCGACAGTAGCAATCAGCGCATATTCCCAATTTGGCGGCGAACCGGTTATTGTGCCATCCTTGAGCTTGCTGAAATTATTCAAATGCGACGCTCCAAAAATTAATGC
>CAYHQI010000055.1:0-5305 GCA_964358785.1 uncultured Candidatus Saccharibacteria bacterium | reverse complement strand
AATGAAGTTAGCAAAAAAACACAATCTTTATATTATCGAAGATTGCGCGCAATGTTTTCTGGGAAAAGATGTGAGGGGTCGTCTAGCCGGATCTATTGGTCACATTGGTTGCTTTAGCCTTGAAAGCACAAAAACTATTACGACTGGTGAGGGGGGAGTTTTAATCACTAATAATCAAAAATTGGCAACTCGAATTAGGAAGTTCGGTGCTCTTGGATTTAAGAGATTAACAGCGACTGGAGCGATGGAAATGCCCAACGCTTTAATGTTTCAAGATCCCAAATTTTTAAGGCACGATGCCTTTGGTTACAACTATCGGATGGCGCAACCTTTAGCCGCAATTGCTCTGGCTCAACTTGAGAGAATAAACATATTTTCGAAAAAAAGAATTCAGATGGCGCGAAAATACACGCAAGCTCTCGATGGCTGTAGTTGGCTTGTGCCTCAATACGTGCCGAAAGGATCAATTCATGTGTATTGGACTTTTGCTTTTTTGTTTGAAGGTAAGGAAAAGTTAGGAATAAGCTGGTATGATTTTAGAGATAAATTTATTAAATTTGGAGGAGATAAGATTCGTTCTACTTTTGCTCTTGTTTATAATGAGCCGACAATGATTAATTTAAATAGAGATGGACGATATTTTGTAGATTCAGATGAAAAGCAGGGTCGACATCACCAAGGTTATTTAAAAAAAACAGACTGTCCAGTTGCTGAAAAAATCCAACCGAAGCTTATGCAACTTACCACCAACCAATTGACGTCTGAAGATATGGACCATCAGGCCGACGCTCTTCGTAGAACAATAAAATATTTTGAAAATCATGTCCAAAAAACTTAAAAAATTAGTAATTACCGGAAGCGAAGGATTTATCGGCCGAAAATTATGTCAGCATTTTGATAAACGGTTTCAGGTGGTTAAACTTGATTTGGCGTTGGGGCATAATCTTACGAATGAAGACTTTGTTGCAGAGTGGTTTAATAAAAATAAAGGTCTTTACGGGATGATAGTTTGTCACGCCTTTAACCCTACAGCACCTTTGGTTGGCGCAAGGAGTAAAAAAATTGAGCCTCACGATATGCCACTTAAAGAACTTAGAGATTATTTTGAAGTCAATTCAATTAGTGCCTTTGATGTCTGTCGTAATTTCGTCAAGAACAACAAAGGCGGAGTTATCATTAATACCTCCTCGTTTTATGGGGCGGTGGTGCCACGCCACGATATGTACGATAACTTTGTAAAACCGATTGGTTACTCGATGTCAAAAGCGGCCCTCAATATTATGAGTAAATATTTGGCCACATATTACGCTCCGAATTTTAGGTTTAACACAGTTGTTTTGGCGGGTGTTTCTTTTGGTAACGAGAACACAAAATTCGTTGCTAAATATGGTAAAAATTCGCCCCTTGGCAGACTTATGAGGATTGACGAAGTAATATCCGCATTCGACTTTCTTGTTGACGAAAGATCCAGCTATGTTACCGGAGCAGAGATAATCGTTGATGGAGGTTGGACAGCATGGTAATGAAAAACACAAATACTCAAAAATCTACTATTCATTTTCCGCGACGGATCAATGATGGTAAAAACAACGTCTTCCGTTTCGGATTTCCGTTGCACTTGTTGTCCGGCGGCGAAGGTAATATCAGGAAAATGATAATTTTTTTAGGCGAGGATTTTAGAAATCTGCCGAATACAGATCTGAGTCGGGCCATCGCAATTTCTAATCAGTGCCTAAATTATATTAGGCGAGAATGCAATGGCTGCGAACTGTACTATAAGCCGCATCCAACGGAAACAGACGAATTTGCGATGTTGAATCTGGAAGGGTTCAAAGTGATGGAGAAAGCGCCTGTTGAACTCGCCTTTATGAAACATGCTGATCGAATCCAGCATGTGTTTTCAACGTGTTCCACTGCGTCCCGTATAGCATATGAATTTGGTTTTAACTCATCAGTTTTTCTTGATCCCATCGCGCCCGCATTAAATCCAGAAACCGTTAATGGATTTCGCGTATTCTTGGCGATGTTGCCAAAGGAGTGTTTTATTGAAAATTTTTCACAGGCACTACTAGAGAACAAGAAAAGACTTGGTACGCGCGAAGAGCTTGAGGATCAAGTTCGGACTCTCGTTGTCGGACGCCGGGGAACTGCTTGGATGCTTATCGGCGATCCCAATGCGTTGCCCTATGCTAAAGTCGTAGATATGCTAGTTAAAAAATCTAATCCCGAGATATCTTTGCATCTTGTCATATCTTTGCATCGTCGCTGGGAAACCATGCCAATAGACGAGGTGAAAAAATTTTTTGAAAAAGTTTCGTTTATTCCTCGTGAGTTTTATTCAGTACAGCCAAAGAAACTACTGAATGCCTGGCGAACCGCGCGGCTTATTCATGCCTGGCCAATTGATAAAAATGATGTAATTATTTCTCGTCTCGGATTGGCATTTACTGATGATTGCTTTGCTTCATATTTTCCCAATAACCCAAGGGTTGCATTAATGCCGGGGGACTTTTTTGATACGACATGTGGAGAACAGAAACTAAATCAGGAACAGTATAGGTCTCGGCTGGGGGCGAAGTTTTTTAATTTAATTCTTGAGCCAATTTTGGGCATTGAGCGAACGGAATATTTGGAAGATAAAAAAAGAATCGCGAACGTATACCGCTATGCACGTCCGCTGAATGATATTTTTGACGCTGTTTGGGTTTATTAGTTTTGTTAGGGCCAGAACTTAAAACATATTAAAGCGCCTCCTAGATATAATAAGATGCAAGAAATTAAAATTGGCAGCAAAAAAATAGGTGGGAATAATCCTACTTATATAATTGCCGAGATTGGTCTGAATCATCAGGGTGACGTTAAGTTGGCCAAGAAACTCATAGATCATGCCGTGGAAGCGGGAGCTGATGCGGTTAAATTTCAGAAAAGATCGCTGAAAAAAGTTTATCGTGCCGGTACCCTAGAAAACGCAGAAAAAGAAGAGCATGGCAGTCATTATCTATTGCACCACATAACCAAGTCAGAACTATCGAAAGTCGACATGAGGGAGCTTCACAAGTATTCGCTTGCGAAAGGTGTCAATTTTCTTTGTACGCCTTGGGATGAGGAGAGTCTGAAGTTTTTGTCTACTCTTAATTTGCTAGCCTATAAGATTGCTTCGGCAGATATGTTCAACTTAAGATTGATACGCGAGGTTGCCAAACTCAAGAGGCCGCTTATAATCTCGACTGGCATGTCTTTTGTGTCGGAAATTGAACATCTAGTCAGATTCCTGGAAAAAATTAAGGCCCAATTCATTTTGCTTCATTGTAACAGCACTTACCCTGCGCCTTATCACGATGTTAATTTGAAATTTATGAATACAATGAGAGATAGATTCAATTGTCACGTAGGTTACTCCGGGCACGAATCGGGTATCGCCGTAAGTTTGGCGGCAGTTTCGATGGGCGCGAAACTTATTGAGAAGCACATTACCTTGGATAGAAACATGCCGGGACCAGATCACAAAGCAAGTCTAGAACCGGATGAGTTTCGGGAGTTGGTCGCTCAAATCAGAAATGTTGAATCGGCCCTTGGCGAGCCAACCCGGTATCCTTCGAGGGGTGAATATCTAAATCGAGAAACCCTTTCTAAAAGTATTGTAGCTGCTAGAAATCTAAAGCGGGGGGCAGTTTTGACATATGCAGATCTTGATTTGCGGAGTCCTGGTAAGGGCACTAATCCTTTAAAACTAGATCTTTTTGTTGGCAGAAAGTTAATTAAGCGTGATGTGCCTAAACATGACTATCTTCTCGAATCCGATATAGACTTGGCCAGCGACAGACTTCACAATCAAGACGTGAGCGCATTGGCGATTAAGCATAGATGGGGAATAGTTGGACGCATGAGCGACCTAGATACTCTTATGCATTGCAAGCCTGGTTTTGTGGAAATACATTTGACCGATGCCGACATAAACCAGAATAAAAATTATAGCAAGAGATATGATGTTGATCTGGTGGTGCACGGGCCGGAGTATAATGGCGATCTACTACTTAATCTTTCAAGCCTAGACAACGATATTAGGAGAAGGTCAGTAGAATTTTTCAATAAAGCTCTTGACCACGCCAGAAAATTGAAAAAACTTTTTAGAAATCAGGTGAAGCCCGTAAAGTTCGTGGTCCATACTGGTGGTATGAATATGGAGCATGCTCTTCTTGATAAAATTCCCCAACTCAATAAAAATTTGCTTGACTCCTTGAAAAAACTGAAGAGCAGTGGCTTTGAATTGCTTGTTGAAAATATGCCGGGCCTTGCTTGGTATTTCGGTGGACAATGGTACCAAGCCTCCTTTATGGATGCGGACGAGATAGTAACTTTTTGTAAGAAAAACGGCTATGGTTCGACCTTTGATACTTCTCACGCAGCTCTTTTTTGTAATTTATATGGTAAGAATTTTGAGGAATATACCAAAAAGATTTTGCAGGTGGCCAAATATGTCCATATTTCCGATGGGGCCAAGTTCAATGGCGAAGGGTTACAGATAGGCGACGGCAGCATAGATTTTAAGAAAATCTTGGCGCATCTTGTAAAGACGGATTTGTGGTTCTTGCCGGAAATTTGGCAGGGACACAAGTTCGGCGGCGAGGGATATCTGAAGGCTATTCGAAGTCTTAAGAGCATAGACCCAAATTTTTAATGCAATACGATGAATTTTATGAAAAACCGGATGATGCGCTAAGGGATAGGAGATCGCGAGAATATCGTGACCTTTTTATTGTGCCGTTTTTTCCTAGAGACAAAAATTCTCGAGTTTTAGACTTAGGTTGCGGATATGGATTATTCTTGAATGCCTGTCGCGATAGCGGTTATCAGAATATTTTTGGCGTGGACTATAATGTCGCGGCGGTGGAGTATGCGACAAAAACAATAGGTTTGAAAAACGTGAGATTCGGTGATGCTTTTGCCTACCTTGAGGGTCAGCTGGATAACTCTTTTGATGTCATTACTGCGGTTAATTTTGTGGAGCACATCAAGAAGGAGCATGTTCCGCGATTGTTTTCGCTTGTTTCTAAAAAACTCAAAAACGGGGGTAAATTCATCATGGAAGTGCCTAATGCCGACAGCATCCACGGAGTTCACACATTCTTTAGCGATATGACACACGAATGGGCCTATACCAAGCCGCTTTTGATCCGCTTGATGCGTCAAACTGGCTTTGGTGATGTGAAAGTTGTACCGCACCGGGTTCGTGCCAGCAAACTCATCCGAGTGGCGCAGAAGGTTCTTACAAAAATAGTTAGTGGCGACGACCAGTTGCAGTACG
>CAYHQI010000054.1:0-5399 GCA_964358785.1 uncultured Candidatus Saccharibacteria bacterium | reverse complement strand
TCTGATTGACACATAGAAATGAGCGTGATAAGCTATGAATGGAAGTCGGATTTGATTTCTTGGAGGACTAGTTTGAGCACTAAAATAAGAGGTCCAATTAGGCTTATTCCTACCCGTTATGTTAGGGGAAATGTTAATCCTAACTTTTTGAAGCCGCAGCGCGTATATTCTAAAGCACAAGAAAAAAATGATTTTTCAAAACTAACAAGCCGTACCAGAACTTATTACTGGCTCAAACGGGTTTTAAAATATCTTAGGCCCTCCTAAAACCAACCCACAGCGGGTTGTTTTGTTATTAAGCCCTAGGCGAATACCAGGAGCTTTAGCCGGTGGAGCTTCATTATGCTTCGCTTGATTGCGCCTAGCTACGCTAAGAAGACTTTGACCCTATTTGTATATTGTGTAGACTGTAGGTAGCACTTTCAAGATTATGGAGGTAATTAAAATGCGGATGATATGGTTTAGCGTTTTAGTTGCGGTCGCTCTTGCTATTTCTAGCCATGCTTTTCAAAATTCAGTTCGTAAGCATGGGGCGAAACAAATCGATCCTGTTATGGAAAAGTATCTTGCGCTTGATGACGATTATAGGATTATTGCAACGATAATGTTCAATTTATCTCGTAAGTCCACTTGGGAAGATATACGTCCTTCAATAGCCAAGCGCTATGGTTTATCTGAAATCTCTTCCTGGGAAGACATAAGAGAAGCAAGATTTAAGCGAGGCACGCTCAATAGAACAGAGGACGAGCTAGAAAGAAAAGAGTGGGCCAAGGTTTTTAAATTAAGTCCCGACGCATCATGGAAAGAGATAAGGGAAAGGGTGGCCATGTTACAAAAAATTAGAAAACAATGACCGGGGAAACTCGGTTTTTCTTTTTCGTAAACTTTGTGCTACAACAGAACAATGCCATCTAAACTAATCTACAAAAAACTTTCCCGTAGCGAGTGGTTTATTTTTATAATAATCGCCTGTGCGGCGATTATAAGTTTTGTCGCCCTTGATACCAGCGCCCAGAGCGATGGACTATTACATGTTTATTTTCTCGATGTTGGGCAAGGAGACGGCATATTTATAGATTTCAACGGTAATCAAGTGTTGATTGACGGCGGGCCGGGCAACAAGATTATTCAAGAACTTGGCCGGGTTATGCCTTTCCACGACCGTTCTATCGATTTGATTATTCTTACTCATCCTCACGCCGATCATGTAACCGGGCTAATCGAAGTTCTTAAGCGATACAAAGTAGATAAAATCATTGAAAATTACGTTCCATACTCAACGGCTGAATATGCCGAATGGAACAAGGCAAAAAGTGGAAGCGAAGTGATGGAAGCGCGAGCTGGGCAGATTGTAGATTTGGGTGGTGGAGCGAAGTTGACCATACTTTATCCTTATCAGTCCAATGCCGAAGGCGTACCAATATCCGTGATTGCCAAGACTGTCCACGATTTTATGGTGATTACTCGGCTGGATTATGGCAATGAGGGGGTATTATTTACGGGAGATGCCGAGGCCAAGATTGAATACAAACTTCTGTCTTCGGGCGCGAGTTTATCAGCGCAATTCCTGAAGGTAGGCCATCATGGGAGCAAAACCTCAACGACAGAAAAATTTCTAGATGCCGTCAATCCAGAAGCGGCATTTATTGAAGTTAGTGCCAAAAACCGTTATGGCCATCCACACCCGACTGTCTTGGAACGATTGCAGAGTCGTGGTATAAAGTATTATCGAACCGATATTAGTGGCACGATAGAGCTGCTGTTAGACGGCAACAATTATAATATAAACGAATTTAAACAATGAAAAATTTTGAATTTCCAATTTTTAAAACCAAAACCAACCAAGGGAGTTTTGCGTTGGAAGATCCTATTGAACGACACAAATATTTTGAGCATAAGGCGGGACCGGAAATAGAAAAATTGCGTGACTATTTAAGGACCGGCACATTTGTTGCGATTTTACTTGGCAAAAAGAACTCCGGTAAGGGGACCTATACTAAACTTTTCATGGAAGCGCTTGGCGGAGACAGGGTTGCCCATATCTCGATAGGGGATGTGGTGAGGAATGCTCACAAAGATTTAGAAAATGAAAATAAACGGGCCGAGCTGATTGGTTTCTTAAAAAAAAGATACAGGGGGTTCCTGAATGTAGATGAGGTAGTTAACGTTATTCTTGGCAGAGATACCAAGACGCTCCTTCCAACAGAAGCGATATTGGCACTTGTAGAACGAGAGATTAGCCGTGTTGGACGCAAGGCAGTATTTGTAGATGGTTTTCCAAGGAGCTTGGACCAGGTTTCTTATTCTTTATATCTGCGCTCAATTATGGGCTATCGAGATGATCCAGATTTCCTTGTTTTTATTGACGTGCCGGATGCTGTGATTGATGAGAGAATGAAGTATCGAGTTATTTGTCCGAAATGTCAGACCCCTCGCAATTTGAAATTATTGAGAACTAAAGAAATTGGTTACGATAAAAATACGGACAAATTTTATCTGATGTGTGATAATGCGGACTGCGACAAGGCTGTGATGGTACCAAAAGAAGGGGACGAGCTTGGCATTGAGGCGATTCGAGATAGGGTAGAGGCAGATGATGAAGTCATGAGGACTCTGCTAGATCTAAAGGGCGTACCCAAAATTCTTTTACGGAACTCTGTTCCGAAATCATCCGCCAATGAAACAGTTGATGATTATGAAATTACGCCAGCATATCGATACGAGCAGGCTTCCAATGGTGTTGTAAAGGTTATCGAGGAACCCTGGACAGTCAAAGATGAAAACGGAATCGAGGTTTATAGTTTACTGCCGGCCGCCGTAGCGGTATCATTAATTAAGCAAGTCGTCCGGTCATTAAATTTATAACTACAATGCCTGAAGAAAATAAATTAGATCCGCGTCTGCATTTCGTAGTGGTAACCGCAATAATCATAAAGGATGGGAAGTTTTTGATTGCCAAGAGAGCTGGCCACGAGAAGGCGTTTCCAAATAAGTGGACTGTGCCGGGTGGTAAACTAGTTTTACATGAATATAACAAATTACCGCAAACCGCCGGTTTTCCACAATGGTACAATGTGGTTGATTGGGTTTTGGCCAAAGAAGTGCGCGAGGAGGTTGGCCTTGAAATTGATAAGTCGCAGTACCTTTGCGATCTTGTTTTCGTCAGGCCGGATGGTTATCCAGTGGTGACACTGTCTTATTGGGCGCATTACAAATCTGGCGAAGTGAAGTTGTGCAAAGATCTCACCGACCATGCTTGGGTGACCGTAGAAGAAGCGGAAAAATATGATTTGATAGATGGGATATTAGATGAGTTGAAACTTGTAGATGAAATCGTTATGATTAAGTAAATAATTAACATTGTCTGACCATGGCTCTAAAAAAAAGTTACGCGGTCTTCACTGTAATAGAATAAAAATTGCGACTACCACGATAATGGCTTGCGGTAATATGCCAGGCCAAAAGGTCGTGTGTCTGTGAAATCGTTTTTCCATTCTGACTAAAAATTTCAGCGTTTTATTATTAAATTTCCAATTTAAAAAAACAAATAAGTCAGGCAAAAAACTAAAAATAGCGCCAATAACCATTGGCGCTATTAAGTTAGTTTGATTTATGAAAATAAAGTGCAGGGTAATCAGTGCGGAGATTATTGGTTCGATTGATTTTAATGCAATGTCTTTTTTATCTAAATTTTTCATGTTGCCACTCAAATGGCCAGCAATATTTTTGGGATTATAGTGGGGAATAGAGTCTAGTAAATGATGAAGTGCGTAACTTAAAATAGCGGCAATCCATAAGTTACCGCTTAATTTACCTATAGCCGCTCCAGTTAATAGGTGGACGCTTATTAGCATAGTCTAGTGGCCTCCCCCCGATAGCTCTTCAAAGGTTTTTAGGCTTGATGCGTCAATCTCACCCAGAAGATACAGTTTTAATTCATTAACTCTTATCTCTGACAAGCCCCACAGGATGGTGTCGTCAAATCCATTTTTTTTACTTGAGAATTCTTTGAGTTCTTCATTTAGTAATTTGCGAGCGTCATCTTCGTGTATACCGTTGCCAAGTCTTTTTAAGAAGTTTTCCCATGCCAAAGCGGCACGCCTAGGATCCATGGCATCAATCTCTTCCATGGTGATTGATTCTATTTTTAGTTGTTCCTGCATTTGGTCGGGCACTTCGCACTAGTGTGCTCAGTATTTCGTAGCCTTCGCTGCTCAACCGTACATCGCCCCTCCTTCACTTCGTTCAGTCGGGCCGGGGAGAATCGGACTCCCGCTGCAAGACCCCCAGCCTCGCGTACTACCACTATACGACGGCCCGTTGTTTAATAAGGAACCTAACAACGATGAAGGAAACACCCGTTTTCTAAATTTTTTGCCTAATCAAGAGGGTTCTAGATCGCCAGTTGGTCGAGGAAATAACCGATTAAGAGCTTCATCGATCTGGTGATATGAAGTCATCGGCCAGCTTTGAGTTTCCGGCGCATTTTCGATTTTCTTTTTGCCACTTCTAATCGTGTGTATTATTGCCAACATACTTGAAAACTTTTCGCTCTTTTTGTATTTTTCTTTTGTAGACGCATGGCGTGCGAATGCTTCAAGTTGTGATTCGATTTGAGCCAGCATTTCAATTTGCAGAGGATGGTTAGCGAGCCTACCCTGTGCTTCTCGAAGGCGTAATCTTAAGGTGTCCGATTCTTTTCCAGCTTTAGTTTGATGAACGCGTTTTCTTAAAAAATCAATATCCAGCCACAGCGAGGCCAACTCATTTATATCTTTTCTGCCAATAGCAATAACAACTCGAGGAATGTTGCTTAGCTCTCCCTTGAAATCTCCGCCTTGAGAAACAAAATATTTAACCTTGAGTAACTCGTAGTAATCAATCTCATCCCGTATTCTTTCCAGCTTTTTCTCCACTTGTTTTTGACTGAACGTAACGTCAATGGCTAGCCCAAGATGCGAAAAGGCCCCGTCTCTTAGTAGCTCTATCACGGCGTCTACGCCTGCTTTGAAATCATCAAATTCGGACGTTTCCATAATAAAAACGTCATCGCCTAGCCAATTTTCGAGTTCTATAACCTGCGCCAGAAGCATTTCAAACAATTCTGCTAATTTTTTAGCTTCTTGTCGGTCCGGGGAGTTCTCTTTAGCAAATGCTTTTTTACGGTCGGTGACGTACTTTAAATCTGCGCTGACATCTTTGTAGTGGCTACCAAAAAACTTTTCGATATCCATGGGTTCTTTGCCCTTGGATAGGGTTGCGTGCGCTTTTGTTTCCACCTCATTAAGCTTAAATTGTGGAAGTTCAAGTTCGGACATTTTAGATTTTGCTCAAAGTCTTAATACACGAGGTGCAGATCATGATTCTTTTACCGCTCGCCCCGAAAGCGCCAGCTTTTT
>CAYHQI010000053.1:0-5464 GCA_964358785.1 uncultured Candidatus Saccharibacteria bacterium | reverse complement strand
CAGATTTCAAAATTATTCGACTGTTTGTCGGCCCAACGCCGTATAAATACGATAGTGAGTACTCAATTTTTTTATTGTCAGGAATGTTTATTCCGGAAATTCTTGGCATAATTTATAGTTTCTTCGAATTAGCCTTGTCTCTGTTTGTGTTTCGGATTAACGCAGATACAAAACAATGTGCCCTTACGGCGCACCAGTTTGCATTTATTACAGATTTTCTTAACAGAGGCTCTAACTTTCATCCCGTTAGAGGTAGCCCCGCCGAGGTCCTTCGGACTCGCGACTTTGTCGCGAGCGAGACCTCTAACGGGATTCATAACCTTTTATCTCCGAAACACTATTCTGCCCTTATTTCCATCAGGGCTTAATTCCACTGTTACTTTGTCTCCAACTATCACTTTTATGTAATTAATTCTCATTTTGCCGGCCAAATATGCCAAAATCTCTCTGCCGTCATTGAGTTTAACCTTGAATTTCGTATCAGGCAAGGCGTCTATTACAACGCCATCTTCTTTTATTTTTTGATCGTTCAAACAAACTAGGTTTTAGATTTTAGGTTTTAGGTTTTAGAAAAACTATCTAACACCTACACCCAACACCAGGTACCTTGTTTTTGCGGTGCAAATAACAACCAACCCGCCTTTTGGGCGGAAATGCTTTGCTTCCTATCCCATTGTATCTAAGTCTAGCAAAATCCGTTTTCCGTGTCAACTAGTATCTACTTTCTCATGCAGTTTTGGCCAAAATGTCATTAATAAATTCTAATTTTTGCCGGTAATATTCTCGAACACTCAAACCGTCGCCAGCCTCCTTAAGTAGCCGATATTCTTCCAAAGCTTCTTGATGTGTCTTGAGATAATTCTCAAACTTTTCACTATTTAGCCAATTGTCACGCTTTTCATTTATAAGGTGAATATCAATTCGTATCCCATTAGCAGGAGCATTAAATCGAGCTCTTTCTAGGGGATATATCCTGTGGGGTTTACCAAATAAGTATGAAAGCTTAACTATAAAACTATCGAAAAGACTTTCTTGCACTGGAACATAAATATCAATCTCATTTTGGCCAGATATTCCTAAATAACTGGCGCCGCGATGCAAAACTCTGACAGTTAAGCCGATTTTGGATTGAATCAATGACCTTATTTTTTCAAACTCCTCCTGGCTTTTCGGATCAAAGGGAACAATTTTTATTTTGTCCGTATCTGAAAGATGGGCAATCCATTTTTCTTGTTCGGGTGTTAACATAATTATTTCGGCTAGAGCGAGACCCTTAATTTTTCGTCATTCGGATTTCGTTTAATGTCTGAACGAGCTATTGTCAATTTTTATCAATTGGCTTGAGCAGTAACAAATAAATATCAATTTTTGATATTTCCCGCTGATAAAGAAATTGGGATGGAGTCCCGAGCATAGCGAGGGACATAAGGGTACCGATTTTTTATCCAGGGAAATGAAAAAATCAATATATTATTTGTACTGCGAGGACACCTGATAAAAATTGACAATGGCGAGCGCTATTCTTTTTCTACAACCAGCCTCACCTTACCCGCATCCTTGGGGATGCTTTTCACCCAGAACGGCGAGAGGGTGATGCGGGCGGATTCAATTTCTTTGATGCCGGCGAAATACGAGCGTATTGCACCTTCCTTCATGCCTGCCACATCTTTCAAGATTTTATCCTGGTCAATTTTTGCAACCGACTGGCCGGTTATCTGAACATCAAAAACCGTCGAGGAATTATCCGCGCTATTCTGTGGACTAAGGTAATTGATAGTCAGGTTCTTTGCTGATAATTCCAAATCGCCTTTTTTTGAAACATAATTTTTTACTAATTCAAGAATATCCGATTCACGAAAAGCCATTGTGTTAGCCGCACCGCTGATAGTTACCTGCAGATTATCGGCGGCTTCGCCAACCTTAGCATTAGCAATCGGGGTTTCCAGCTTAATCGTTGTCGAATCCAGTATTTTTAATTCACCTGCTTGATCTTTAAGCGACTGCAATATTTTTTCTTTTAATTTGGCCGTAACCGATTCTTGCGCTTTGGCGAGATCTTCTTCGGTAACAACTTTTGACGGTCCGATTATGCCACCTGACATCGGTTGAGTTGATTTAGCGTAAAAATCCTCAAACTTTGGCGTTCCTTCAAATCCAGGAATAACAAATGTCGTGGGATCTATATTATATTCAGGGCCCGCTTTATCAGCATAAACCAAAGACTCGAAACTCCCTTCCTTAAGGGTAGCGCCGGTACCGGTGGCGGCAGGCACATTGATGGTTTGCGGAATTCTAAAAATTAAACCACTCGGCGACTTAAACCTGGTCGTGGCTACCAGTCTTTGTGATGTCGCGCTTTTATTGTAAATCATTATCTTACCACTGGCTTTCTGTACTACCTCTTTCTGGCCGGTTATCTCGAATGTGCCTGACTCTTGGTTTTTGTAGGCAAATTGCTGGCCAGGTACGCGATTGAAGTCTGGATTCACTTCGGTCGCCACGCTTGATGCCGAGACCTTGATTTGAAAATTAAGGGGCTGTCTTTGGGGTTTAATCGTAACCTGAGCGCTACCAAGAGTACTATAGAGTATCAGCAATAAAACGAAAATCGCCCCACCGATAAAAAAGACTGGGGATTTTTTGAAAGCGTTCGATGATTTAATTTTTCTAAAACTGCGGGTCGGACTAAGAGCTGCGCCATTCTCACTTTCGCGCGAAACCCAAACACGAGTTATGTCGCCTGCGACTGTGTTTTCTTCGGACAGCTCTCGTTTAATAGCGACCTCGAAGGGCTTCGCCTGCTCCTCGCGTACTTTAATCGGACGCTCTGTCTCGGGCTTGAAAATATCTTTAATAATTCGGTTTGGCGTATATCCTCTGGCAACAGTTAGTTGAGCCGTTGGTACGACCTCGGCCTCTTCCCGGTTCTCATCAATGGATTTGGCACGTTCGACAAGCTCAGTGCGGGCAGGCTCACCGCGGGCCGAAAAAACATCTGCACGCTTTTTGGATTTCGGGGCTTCAATAATTTCCAAGTTATTTTGCGAAGCAAATCGGGCTATCATCGGATCGGCAGTCATTATGCTGACTCTTTTGTTCGAAGAATCGGCTTCGCGCTTGATAGCCGAGAAATACTGTTCTTGTTTGACAAACTTAGAACCATTAGGAAACACGAATATCACCTCTTTGGCTTCGGTATTTTTGAACAAATCAAAAACCTCATCGAACCCGTCGTTTTTGAGAACATGAATTATTTTGGTTGATGGCATCTATAAATTTATTATAACATAAAAATAGATTATTTAATCAACAGATTTCTCATAATTAGCAGGATTTACATTCCTAATATGCTTCCAACGGGGGGGCTTTTTAATTGACTGACGCACGTATTCGCCTAGTGCCGGCGGAGACGGATTCTTCCTTGATAATCTTAAAATTCCCTATTTCCATGGTGTGAGCTACATGTGGGCCGCCACAAAACTCCTTTGAATATGCCTTGTGCCAATCCCCCTCACCTCCAATATAATAAACTTTTACAATTTCTGGATATTTTTCCGGTCGAAACGAGCGAGCGCCACCGTCGGTAGCTTCTACCTTAGGAACTTCTGCCGCTTGCACAGGCAAGTTATCTTTTATTTTTTGGTTTACTTCATCCTCTATTTGTTTCACTTCTTCAGAAGTCAACTTGCGCTCAAAAGTAAAATCAAAACGAGTTCTTTCGGTTGTAATATCTGAACCGGCTTGTTTTACACTTTCCCCCAAGACATTATGGAGCGCTTGATTCAACAAGTGTGTGGCCGTATGGAGCCTGGTAATTTTTTGTAGCTCTTCCTCATTGCCCGCCTTCAATTCTCCTGTATCAAGTATCAATCCATGCCCGCCGAATTTTTTCTCGGCTCCGGCACGGGATTTGGCTTGATGTTTTTTGAATTCCTCGTCGAACGATTCGCGGGTCAGGTTTTTAGCTTTTTCGCCTGCCACATCTTTTATAACCTCGAACGGTAATCCGTAACTTTCGTATAAGCGAAAAGCTGTTGAGGCATCAACATTTTGGCTACGCTCCAGTTCCTTTAATCCGCCAACAAGCGTTTTTTTGAATTTTTGCCATTCGCTAAAATAAGTATTTATAATATAATCTTTTTTTTCCTTTAATTCAGGATAGTGCGGGCTATAGTTTTCTATAACAGTAATAATTAGATTTTCAAAAACTTGAGGCGAAGGTTCGTTTAGATGTTCATATAGAAGAACTCGTCTTAAAAGTCGACGCAATACATAACCCTGTTCTTTATTTGAAGGCAAAACGCCGTCAGCGATTAAAAATACAGACGCACGGATGTGATCAACAATAACTCGTTTGTGTTGTTCGGAAAGATTAGAGGGTAATTTTTCGATTAGGGCCGAAAATAAATCCGTCTCAAAAATATTTTTCTTTTTTTGGACAACCATCGCTAGGCGTTCAAGTCCCATGCCGGTATCAATTCCCTGCTTATCTAGGGGTTCGAATTTAAAATCTTTAGTGCAGTTGTATTCGTTAAAAACCAAGTTCCATATTTCAATACCGTTTACATATATTTCGCTTGTTGGCCCGCATGGCCCTTCATTTCCCGTCGGTCCCCAGAAATTATCATGTAGTCCCTCCCTTCCATTCTTTACGACTATTTTGATGTTTGGGTCGATGTCCCTCCAGATTTTTTCGGAATCTTTGTCTGCCGGTACGCCCTCGGCTTTAATTTTTTTAAATTCGAATATCTCATTCATGTCTGCTCCGCCGAATACCGAAACATAATCTATTTTCAATCCCATTTCCTTAGTAATAAATTCGTGGGCGTATTCTATGGCTTCTTTTTTCCAGTAGCCACCGAATGAAAAATTACCCAGCATTTCGAAAAAAGTCAGGTGTGATTCATCTCCCACCTCATCTATATCCGATGTTCGCATGGACTTCTGGATTGATGCGGTATTGAGGGTGCCAAAATCTTTCATTGCGTCGGCTTCGCCGGTATAATACGGCTTAAACTGTTGCATTCCGGCGGTCGTAAAAAGCACCGATGGGTCAGTTGGTAATAATAAGCTTGAGGGCACGATCTTGTGTCCCGCGACGCCTTTGGCGGAAAAAAACTTTAAAAATTTTTCACGAATTTCGATGTGCGTCATTCCTATATTTTGCTTTTAATTTTTTTCCATAATTTGCGTACAATTTTTATCGCAAAAAATATAATCGCTAAAATCAAAAACAACCACATCAGCCAAAGCGTGAGGCTTATTATCAGCCCGATCAAGAAGATCGCCAGAAAAACAACGATTAATGCTTCTAAAATCCCCATGGTTTTTTAAAATTAATTATTTAATGACTTCAAGGTATAAAGTTTTTGAACCAACTTGCTAGTGTTTTCCTCCAAGTCGCCCCCTTTTTTCTTTTAGATATTCTACGATTTTTTGTTTCATAATGGGTGCCTAGCCGGGC
>CAYHQI010000052.1:0-5494 GCA_964358785.1 uncultured Candidatus Saccharibacteria bacterium | reverse complement strand
ATTTTTTCATACTTCTGCTTGCCCATCCGTAGCTTTACGCGAAGGAGGGCCACTTTTTTTCAATTTTTGACGGATTATATTTTTGCATCGAGACCAAACAGTTTTATCGTATTTTTTGTTGTTTGTTCGTTAACTTCTTCGACGGAAACATTTTTCAACTCTGCGATCTTCTTGGCAACCTCAATCACATATAGCGGTTCGTTGCGCTGACCGCGATAGGGTTCGGGAGTTAAGTATGGCGCATCAGTTTCAAGAAGAATTCTATCCAGGGGGATATACTTTACTATTTCATCGTATTGTCGCGCAAAGGTAATAATACCATTGAAACCAAGATAAAACCCGAGGTCAAGGAATCGTTTAGCCTCATCAAGGTTACCGGTATAGGAATGCACTGCTCCACTGTTTTTAGCATAACCATTTTTCAAAATATCTGCCATTTCAGGATAGGCCCGACCGGTACTGCCAGCCTTAGAATCGCGACAATGTAAAATGAGCGGTTTAGATAATTTGTCGGCCAGCTCCAGCTGTTTCACAAAGCGTTCTCTTTGAAATTTTTGATTTTCTGGTTCCGCAGTCCGATAGTAATCCAATCCTATCTCCCCCATCGCCACAACCTTGTCCTGTTTTAATAATTCTTCGTAGGCTTTCTCGTCAAATTCCTCGTCTAGATTATCGTTGGGATGTAACCCGACCGAGGCCCAAATTTGGTCGTATTTTTGCGCGAGTTCGATGGCCTTTTTTGACATCTCCAAATCCGTCCCAACGCAAATCATGCCGATCCCTGCATTGATAGCTCCTTTTATTACTTCTTCGCGGTCATTAGCATATTGTGATGCTTGCGGATGACAGTGAGAATCTATTAGGGTATTAGACATGAGATATTTTTTATGATAAATTTTTTATAGTTCATTCTGTGTATTGAGAGAGGATACTATGTCAGAAAAGCAAACTAATTGGTATGTACTCGCAGGTATTTTAACGCCTTTCCTTTTTTTTGTATTAACATTAGCTTCTTTGACTAGTAAAACAGTAGCCGCATATTTCATTGGTAGTCTATGTGTGATGGGTATTATAGGCTTTGTTTATCAAATTAATATTATGGGTTGGCATAATTTTTTAAGATATCTTACCAATCAAAACAAAATGAGATAATTTCTCATTTTTTATTTTAATCGTGGAAATAGCGGCTCAAGCTTGCCAATTTTAAATTTGTAGCCATTGAGGCCGAGAATTTTGGAATCGTATCCGAATGCATGAAAAATCTTAACTGCGGTTTCGGGCAGGAACGGCTCAAGCCAGTGTGAGCCGTTGATTATAATGGCAACCAAGCTAGTGATGGTTTGCAAAAAATGTTCCGGGTGGTCAGTAATGTCCACCCAAGGTTTTTTTTCGTCAATATAGGCATTGGCAAAAGTAAAAAGTTCCCAGATGTGGGTTAGGGCTTCGTGCAGTTTGAAGTTCTCAACTGCCTCTCTGTATTTTTGCTCGGTTTTTGTGATTTTTTGGCGTACCTTTTTATCAAAAAATTTCTCATCAAAATTGAGCTCGCTTTCAAGTTTGGTTTCGATAAGTTTTGCGACTCGACTAACGAGATTGCCAAGATTATTGGCCAGATCGCCATTGTAGCGATCTTCCAGCTTTTTGTAAGAAAAATCGCCGTCTTCGGTGGATGGAATCTCGCGCAAGAGAAAATAACGAACCGGGTCTATACCATATTTTTTAATAAGTTCGATGGGGTCTATCACGTTGCCAATCGTTTTAGACATTTTTTGGCCATCCACGGTTATGAAGCCGTGTACGCAAATAGATTTAGGTAAATCTAGGCCAGCTGACAAGAGCATTGCTGGCCAAATAATGGCATGAAATCGTAAAATATCCTTGCCGATTACGTGTACATCGGCCGGCCAAAACTTTGTCCAATCTCCGTTTCGTCCATAGCCTATGGCAGAAAGATAATTGGTTAGAGCATCCGCCCAAACATAGATAGTCTGGTTCTCGTCACTAGGAACCGGAATTCCCCACTTTAGATCCTTGCGTGGTCTCGAAAAACTGATGTCTTCCGAATCTTTCAACATAGCCAAAACTTCATTTGCTCGAGATTTCGGCTTAATTGATATGACGCCAGATTCATAGAGTTGCTCTATCCGCTTTTTATATTTGGAAAGTTTGAAAAAGTAATTTTTTTCTTTTATCTTTTCCGGCTTGGTTTGATGATCCGGGCAGACACCGTCTTTAAGGTCAGACTTTTTCATAAAAGCCTCATGCCCCACGCAATACAGACCCTCGTACTCTCCTTCGTACAAGTCGTCGCCGGCCTTTATGGCATTCCAGATTTTAAAAACCCCCGGCCAATGGATCTGGCGATCTGTCGTTCTGATAAAATCGTCATTAGATAGGTTTAAAACCTTGGCTAAATGAACGAAGCCTTTTGCAATATCATCAGTAAACTCTTGCGGTTCTTTGCCGGCCGCCTCTGCGGCCCGCGCAATTTTTGCGCCGTGTTCATCCATTCCGGTCAAAAAGAATGTTTCATCGCCAAGTAAGCGATGATAACGCGCTAAAACATCGGCGGCGATGGAAGTGAAAGCATGGCCAATATGGGCATTGGCGTTGGCGTAATAGATGGGAGTTGTTACATAAAATTTGTTCATAAAATTTAAAATGTAGCCGTTGTGGCTACATTGCATTTTACAACACAAATCAATAAAAATCTAATTAACTCTGCGGCAATGCGTCTATTTCGGCATAAATAATTTCGGCCGTATCAGTAGCAAATTTACGGTCATTCTCGTTCCCCAGTTGCATAAGTGCGTCCTGATAATTTTCAAGTGTTTCCTCAATAAATCCTGCATCACGATATAGCCGCGCACGTTCAACATTAAGAAGAATCGCGCCCTTATTGCGATTGGGTTGATTGGTCGGAACATCTTTTTCTGTCCTTTCGATCCACTCATTTAGAAGTCTCCTAGCCTCCGAATCCTCAACGCCACGCTCACGCATTTTTATAATCGCGTCAACCAGTTGCTTCCTTAGGTTTCCTTCCAATGATGTCGGTTGTTCGAACATATATTAAGTTACCCCTGCCTTACGGTTTTCTTTTTGCCTGGCCAAGTCATCGAGAATTTCGACAATTATAACCGCCACTGGTACGGCGAGTAACATACCGAGGATGCCGGCAATTTTGCCACCCACAAGAAGAGCGATTATCACAGTAACAGGATTGAGGCCTAAAGTTTTACCCAATATGAGCGGGACAAATATGTTGTTTTCTATTTGCTGAACCGCGATATAAAAAACTAGTACCCAGACACCAAGTGTCGGTGATTGGGTAAATGCTAGAATCAATCCCGGAATTGCCGAAAGAACTGGTCCAACCATTGGAACGATTTCCAATACCATGGCCAATATCCCCAGAAGCAGGGCGTATTTAACATTTAAGAGCGAAAGACCAACGTAAACCATCAGACCAACGGAAAGAGCCAGAAGGAATTGGCCCTGTAACCAGCGCCCCACTTTGAATTCAGCTCTTTTCCAAAGACTTATAACATAACTTTCATACTTTTCGGGCATTATCGAACTTATGAAGCCAATGACGCCTCGGCGCATTACTGACAGGTAGAATGAGATAATGATAATTGCAACAAAAGATAAAGCGCCACCGAAGATGTTTATTATTAAACTAATAGCCGACTGCGAGTAAGCGAAGAGGAACTGACTGAAACTATCCAAAAGATTCTGTATTTCACCAAAGAAGTCAAAGTATTTTGAAGACGTTGTCTGTTGAGCTTTTTCAAGCGCACCCGAAAGACTTGAAACAAATTGTGGAAGAGCTTGAGTTAATTGACCTAGCTCAATCGCTACAAAAGGCACTATCAGGGACAACAGGAAAACAATCAGCCCAAAAAATGACAAATACAACAAAAGCACCCCCAGGAGTCGAGGGAATTTCTTGCTTTCGAGCCAATTGGCGAATGGTCCGATAGCGGAGGCAATAATTATCGCGAAGAATAAAATGATAATAACCTCGCGTACCAGATAGAGGAAAACCAAGGCTAGGATAATAAAAATTATCTTGAAAATTGAGCCAGTTTCTATATGTATGGTTTGGTGATCGTTCAAGCTAGGTTCTAGGTTCTAGGTTCTAGGTTCTAGCTTTTGGATCCAAAGCTAGCAGCTAGTTCCTAGTCCCTAACAACTATTTCATGCTACCACGAATTCAAAATTTCTTTAATCTCTTTGTTGTCCCCTTCCAGCGGGCCGATGATGGCGAGATTGAGTTTTTCCGGTTTAAAGATGTCGCGAGCCACTTCCAGTATATCATTTGTGGTAACTGCAGTTATCTTGACCAGCCGTTCCTCCGGAGTTTCGATCTTATGTTCAAGTAGCTCTTGTTCCCCATAAAAAGATGCTTGGTCATCTGATTGTTCCAGGCCAATTACAAATGAACCTCGAATCTGGTCTTTTATTCTGTTTAGCTCTTTTTCGCTGACTGGTTCTAAGGTCAGTTTTTTATGTTCGGCTAGTATAACTTTCAGGCCTTCAAGAAGATTGGCGTTATTAAGGCCCGCGTAAGTGGTAAAATTGCCAGTCTCATTATATGGAGTTGCTCCGCTTCTGACTCTGTAAGCTAACCCACGCTTGTGTCTTACCTCTACGAAAAGACGCGAGCTCATCCCTCCGCCCAGTATGAGTGACAATAATTCCAAGGCCTCGAATTTAGGATGGAAGCGGCTGTAGCTTACGAATCCGAGGTTAATATGCGCCTGGTCAGTTTTTTTGTATTCAATTTTAAGCCTGGGTTCTTTCTGATCCTCTTTTGTCTCTACTGGCTCAACTCTTTTGTTTTCTCGGATATTGTTAAAGTATTTTTCGACTTTTTCTTTCACATTGTCTGAACTCATATTTCCTGCAATTGCGATCAAGGTATTTTTTGCGAAATAATGAGTATTGAAATAATCCAACAGGTTGTTTCTCTGGAGGCGGTCTATAGTGGCCTTGTCTCCTGCAATATCCCAGCCTAAAGGCTGATCTCCGTACATAAGCATTTCGAATATTTCGGCTACGCGTCGTGGCGGATGATCAAGGTACATGTTTATCTCTTCCTTGATAGGTCCGCGCTCCGTGTTCATCTCGTCGGCATCAAACTTAGAATTTTGAAAGATATCAGAGATGACATCCAGCGCGATATCAATTTTGTCGGCGGCGCATTTGACATAGTAGCCGGTGTATTCTTTTGAAGTGAAGGCGTTATATTCCGCGCCGATTGAGTCCAGCTCTTGCGAGATATCTAGCGAACCCGGACGCTTGGTCGTGCCCTTGAACATCATGTGTTCAAGGAAATGCGAAATGCCGTTGATTTCCTTGGTCTCGTAACGCGACCCGGTCGCCACCATTACCAAAACCGTTACGGTTTTGGTGCTTTCCATGGGTACGGTAATCAGTCGTAATCCGCTCGGGTAAGCAAATGGGTTTTGCCGTACGGCATCCGCAAAGC
>CAYHQI010000051.1:4048-5511 GCA_964358785.1 uncultured Candidatus Saccharibacteria bacterium | reverse complement strand
GGGTTTGGCGTTTTTCACCCGGCCTAAGCCTAGCTAGGGCGTGGCGAAGGCGGAGGGTAGAGGAGTCGAACCTCTATGGGATTGCTCCCGCCGCTTTTCAAGAGCGGTGCCCTACCATTAGGCGAACCCTCCCTAAAACATTTTTGTTTATAAAAATGTTCGGGCGAACAAATCAGCAGTGCTGATTTGTTTTAGCCCCAAAATCAAAACCGCTAATTTGGCGGAAGAGGTGGGAGTCGAACCCACAAACCGCTTTTAAGGCGGTTACAGTTTAGCAAACTGCTGGCTTACCATTCGCCGCACTCTTCCTCTCACTTCTTAGCACTTTATATTAAATTAGGTATCTTTTCAAATGTTTGTAGTTATGCGTTCCGACTACCTCGAAATATCTTTTTACGTTTTGCACGGCTTCAACTCTAACATCTGAATTGTTTCCAATTCTATGCTTAAGGCCTAAGTCTTCAAAAATAGAACACACGGATCTTAGTAGGGGCATAGATCGGCTAGTAAAGGCAAGCTTCTTGTAAATATACTGCTTATTGTTTGATATATACTTATGAATAACTACGCATCCATCCGTATCCATAAGACCTCTCAAGCAGGCAATTTTGTAATGACTACTTTTCTTTATCCAATCGGGTATATCGATTTGATTTTTAATTTTATCTCCGACAACCAATCCAATTGATTTACAGAAACTGATTAATTTCACTCGAGATATTCTAATTGAAAAAACATTGCTTTTTAATCTACGAGTTTTGCTAGGGTTCACCCCAAAAAGTTTATGCAAAAGTTTAACCACAAAAGTTGAATACTCAAAATCATCTATACAGTGCAAAGTAATAACAAGCTGATTTTGAGTTAATCCACCGTCTCCCATTACAATCCCAACAAATTCCGCCAGTTCTTGTGAATATCTAGGTCTTACAATTGACTTGCATATATTTATTATAGGATGTTTTTTAAACTTACCAACATTATTCCACCACTGATACCATTTCTTCTTGCGATACTCTTCGTCTTGGATAACGCATCCTTGTTTTCTAACTAAAGCCAAGCCGCCCACGAAACCTCCGTTCGAGGTATACCAATAAGGATCTTTAACAACAATACCTTGCGGAAACGATACGTTAGTTTTCTTTATTAATATCCTCAGAGCACTATGTGACATTAGAAACTTCTCTCTTTTCCAATCTCTAATGGTTCGACTGCTAACTTTTAACAGTTCGGCTAACTTATTATCATTAAAGTTAAGTACTTTTTCAGAACTTAAAATGAACTCCCTCTGTTTGCCAGCAGGAAACTTTACTCTTTTAGATACAACCAGTTCAACCATATCTCCATTATACCATAGTCACCCAGATACAAGAGAGAGCTTTGAATAAAAGGCTACTCCTCTTTTTTCTTCTTAACGTATGCTTTCTTAGTCTTGGGCGGGTTATTTTTCCACTCCTCAAATGCAG
>CAYHQI010000051.1:0-3948 GCA_964358785.1 uncultured Candidatus Saccharibacteria bacterium | reverse complement strand
TTAACGTATGCTTTCTTAGTCTTGGGCGGGTTATTTTTCCACTCCTCAAATGCAGTCTTTAGCTGCTCTGCATTTTCTGGTTTCTTGCCCATTAAAAAGTTACATTCCGGAAATCGGCTACAGGCATAAAAAATCCTGCCTCTGCCACGGCTCTTTCGCTCTACTATGTCACCAGTTCCACACGAAGGACATTTAAACCCTATTTTATTAAGTATCTTAGAGATGCCCTTACATTTTGGATAATCAGCGCAACCCAAAAAATATCCGAACCTACCTCGCTTAACCTCCATTACCTTACCGCAAAGTGGGCATCTCTCATCTCTGGTTTTTTCAGTCAGTTCTTTAATTTTTGCCGCTTCTTCAGGCAGTGGCTGGGTAACTTTAACTCCCGGTTCGGGACAAGCTAAAAACTTACCGCTTCGCCCAAATTTAATTATCATCATTTTGCCACAGTGCGGACATGGAGTTTCGGATGTTTCTACCAACTTATCTACGCTGGCTGATTTTTCATCAAGATTTTTTTTAAACGGCAAATAAAATTCCTCGATGACGGGCACCCACTTGATCTTACCCTCTGCAATGTCGTCAAACTGCTCTTCAATATGCGAAGTGAAATTAATATCAACAACCTCCGGAAAGTTCTCAACCAACATATCATTGACCAAGAAACCAATCTCGGTCGGCTTGAAATAGCGACGGTCAATTTTTTCGACATAGTCTCGTTCTTGAATCGTGGCCAATGTCGGCGCGTATGTAGACGGCCTGCCTATACCGTGTGCTTCAAGAATTTTAATCAAGGTCGCATCACTATATCGCGGAGGTGGTTCTGTAAAATGTTGCAATTTAAAAAGTTCTACGAGATTAAGCAATTCGTTTAGTTCTAACTCGGGCAGCATTCCCTCAATCTCATCTTCGTCCTTCTCGTCACGACCTTCAGTATAGGCGCGTATAAATCCATCAAACTTCACCACCTGGCCGTTAGCACGGAATAAAAAGTTTGTAGTTTGTAGCTTGTAGTTGGTAGTTATGTCAACCGCCGTTTGATCAAAAACCGCCGGTTGCATCTGGCTAGCGATAGTTCGCTTCCAAATAAGATCGTAGAGTTTTAACTGCCTGGCATCCAAAGACCCCTTTAGCATTTCCGGCTTTTGAGTCAAGTCAGTCGGCCTAACCGCCTCGTGGGCTTCTTGGGCGCCTTTTGATTTGGTCGTATAACGACGCGGCTGGCCTAGTGAATATTCACTACCAAAGTTTTCTTTTATAACTTCTTGGGCTTGTTGCAAAGCGGATTCCGCCAGATTCAAACTGTCAGTTCTCATATAGGTAATATATCCGGTTTCGTATAGCTGTTGAGCTATCATCATTGTCTGCTTGGCTGACATTCCAAACTTGCGCGAGGCTTCCTGTTGAAGCGTTGATGTCATAAATGGGGGAGCGGGATTGCGAGTTACTTCTTTGCGATTGATTTCGGCAACTTTATACTCCGCGCCCCCGAGACTTTCTGCTATTTTATTTGCCTCTGCCTCATTAGATATATCGAGTTTGCCTAGAGGCTTGTCGCCAATTTTTATTAAGCGTGCGCGAAAGCCTTTTTCACCGCTAGTCTTGGTTAGCTCTACCTCAATTGACCAGTATTCTTGTTTGTCGAACTTCTGGATTTCCCGCTCACGCTCAACCACCAGCCGCAAAGCAACGCTCTGCACTCTGCCAGCCGACAAACCATAGCGTATCTTCTTCCACAAAAAAGGCGACAGCTCGTAACCCACCAGCCGATCGAGCACCCGTCTGGCCTGTTGGGCATCAACAAGATTATAATCAATGTCTCGCGGATGCTTGAGCGCCTCCTCGATAGCCTGTTTGGTGATCTCGTGAAAAACTATTCGTTGAGCCTCCTTCTTCTTGTCCAAACCAAGCGCTTCCACTAAATGCCAAGCTATTGCCTCTCCTTCGCGATCCTCGTCAGTTGCCAATATCACCGCATCAGATTTTTTAGCCGCTTCTTTAAGTTCAGCAATAACAGACTTGGCCTTCACTGGTATCGTATACTTGGGCTTGAAGCCATGCTCGATATCTATGCCCATTGTTGACTTAGGTAAATCCCGCACATGACCAAAAGAGGCCATGACTTTGTAGTCGGTCCCTAAAAACTTTTGTATGGTTTTTGATTTCGTAGGGCTCTCTACCAGAACAAGATGCATAACTTAAAAATTAGTGTGGCTTTGCAAAAGCATATTTATTCTATGCGAATTATTTTTCATACGAATTTTAGTTTCTGCGCACCTTCGTGCTAATTTAAATTTACGATCAAGATAAAGGGCGGCACCATCATACAAATATCCAACTACCTTTTTTGCCGAATTAGAGCGGTAAGCTATTTGATAAAGATAGTTTTTACACTTTTGGGAATAAGATTGCTTAATCAATGTTGAATATACCCCCAACTTATAGATGAAGTGCTCTCTGACGTGCCCTACGGTTTCTTCTCCTCCGCACAAACTTATGGTGGGACAACCCCTTTTGTCGAAATGAATGCTTCCGTCACCATCCACTATCCCACGAATAAAATCCCGAGAGTACTCAAGCGGGACATTCGGCCACTGTTCATTTAAGCTTTTTTTATAAGTTATTCCTAACCTTTTCAAATCGTCTACCAACTCTTGGCTAGAAATACATAAATGGACAGCATTTTTTACTCTCGAAAGAGTATGCCCTGATTTAAGCTCTTGTTTTACTTTTTCTAAAATATCTATATCTCGTATTTGTACACCAAATTTTAGGGAGTCGCTATAGCCGTTATGCGAACCATTAATTATGCAACCATCGGCCAATATGAAACCTAAAATGTAGGCCATATTGACAGTCCAATTTTTAAAATAAGTTTCGTCAACTGTCCGTCTCGGTTTGTGTCTTTCTCTTTTTAAACCCAATCTTTCACCCCTAGCCATTATGGCTAGCCAAGACCTTTTAGCCAAAAACCTCAACAGATTTTTTTTGCCATCCTTTTCAAAGCATAGTTTTAAAATCTCATCTTCCTCCGGTTGCCACAATTTTGCAGATGGTAAATTTAAACTCTTGGCTTTGGCTACAATAGTAGCTTTATTTCGCCAAGGAAAATACCTCGCCAAGTTCCTAACTCTCATTCTTGGGTAAAGCTCCCTAAGCGTTTTTATCTCCTCCTCTGTCCATCCCCATGGTTTTTTACTAGAGTTGTCATTAGTAGGCATTTAATCATTATACCACACCAGTTGGGGACTCTACAATTACTAGACTTGACATATTTATTCAATTAATGCTAACGTGTATTTGTACCTTACAAAAAATGGGGGGATGAAATGGCTGTCTACAAGATCGAGTACGACTATGATGTAACCTACAAAGCGACACCGTGGCTGTATCATACTAAAAAGGGAACTAGATTAGTAAAAGCAAATGATAATACCCTGCCTGCTGATGTTTTAGAAAGATTTATGCAAAAAAGAAGAAGGCCAAAATCGTTAAAAGGATTGGGTTGGTCATTTTTAACTTGGTTAGTGAATCGCCAGCGTGCTACGGCAATAATTTTTGCCCCAAAAAATAGTAGCCGGGAAACAAACATGATCGTAGTCAAAAGAATGAAATCAGCAAAATAGACTGTCGAAATTATTTTATCCTAGATTTCACACCTGCCGTTTAGGCAGGTTTTATTTTGACGCAGAAGCGCAGAAGGGTCAGGAAGATAGGGATTCAGACCAAGGAATTTCTCAAAAATTACAACTAGCGGGAGCGTAGCCAAATCTGACTTGGCGTAGCGATTTTTATCGTTCTCTGCTCAAAATAAACGAGCCATCCATTTACAGAAATGATCCCTAGTAAACTTTGACAAATTTAAGGGCGAAGGCCATAGAGGTCTGTGTGGATTCCAAAAGAGTGGATTGCACGGTCGGTTTGCAGTATAATTTTGCAACTGCA
>CAYHQI010000050.1:0-5532 GCA_964358785.1 uncultured Candidatus Saccharibacteria bacterium | reverse complement strand
AAACCAAGCAAGTCGCCATCTCAAGAGATTAAAACCGTAAGAATCGGTTTTCGGACAGGGACTCATGATTTGATGGTCAGAGCCGGACAAGCCGACAAGTTCTTGCAAAAGGGCCATCGCGTCAGACTCGAATTAACTCTGCGCGGGCGCGAGAAAAGCATGGCTGACATTGGCCGAAGCAAGCTTGAATTATTTGTTAAGACGGTTACAGAACCATTTGCATTGGAAGACCCAATTAAAAGATCGCCGATCGGCTTTGGTATATTAATAAGACCGGAAACTAAGAAGTAAGTTAATCAAGTTTATCAAGTTAAAAGTTTATCAAGTCCAAAAAACTTTATGAACTTTATGAACTTTATGAACTTACAACTTATAATTGCCCAAACTTAAACTCAAAACATCCAAATCAGCATCCAAACGTTTTAAGATTTCGGGTAGTGGCAAAAAACAGCACCGCCACTCACGCATTAATCACTTCAATGCCAGACAAGATGGAACCACCCGCAGAAATAGCAGGGGCCAGGAAACACTTGCCAAACAAAACGAGAAGGATATTAAGAATCTGATGCCCTATATCTAAAAGTTCTTCAAGTTTATCAAGTTAAAAGTTTATCAAGTCCAGAAAACTTTATGAACTTTATGAACTTTATGAACTTGTAACTTAAATTGCCCAGAGTCAAACGAGGAACAACCGCCAATAAACGCCGCAAAAACTTGCTGAAGCACGCAAAGGGTTTTATGTGGGGCCGAAGCACCAAATACCGACAGGCCAAGGAAGCCCTACTACACGCTTGGACATTCCAATTCAACGACCGCCGCAAAAAAAAGGGCTATGCCCGCCGACTGTGGCAAATCCAAATAGGTGCTGCGACCAGACTCAATGACATGCCTTACAACAAATTCATAAGTGGCTTAATCAAGGCTCACATCGAGCTCGATCGCAAAATCCTCTCCGACCTCGCCCAGCACGAACCCGAGATTTTCAAAAAATTGGTCGATATCTCGCGAACACAAGTCAAATAATACACTCGCCAAAAAAACGGACTCGTAGTCCGTTTTTTTGGTTTTATGCAGTAAGGGAGAGAAATGAAGTGATTTGCGACGGGCGAACACCCAACGGTTGTTACCATTCCAAAAGTTGTCAGGGTTGCCGTTGTTACCGTTGAGCCACAGGCCATTGTCATTGTGTTCGACGTTGAACACGTTGAGGTTGCCGTTCGAGTCCGTAACGTATAGAATGCCTCCCTTGCCACCACCCCTTGAAGGCTTACGCCTATCTTGGGATTGTATCGTATTCGGCATCATAAATGCCCTAGCATCCCATACCAAGTAGCTTCATTTTTTGAAGTGTCTGCATACACCACCCTACCCGAAACCGTAATCGCAGATATTCTCGATGTATGGATACTGGGTTCGGTAGCGAGAAACCGTAATCTCCCGCATATTCACCTACTTCCACCCTCATTTTACACGACAAAAACATAAAAACAAAACTCGTGCAGAAATGCACGAGCGAAAGGACCAAGGGACCAAGAACCAATCAAGGCTCAAGGTCCCAAGGTCAGAGAACTCAGTTACTTGCGAGCAGAACCGCAGGGTCGCCGCCGAACCAGCCGTCGTCGAGCCAGTCGTAGCGCCGACGCCACGTACCATCGAGGAAGTACAGATAGCGGACGCAGAGGTCGCCGCTCGAGTCGCGGTAGATTGTTGCCCAGAAGAAGATGTAACGAATGTTTCCGTCCTCGTCCTTCTTCCAGTCCTCTGGAATCAGATGCGGGTTGTCGGTAAGAGCGTCGAGCTGGTTGGCGTTAAGCACGGGCTTACCCGTCAGCTCCTCACGAAGCTCGTAACCCTTCAACGACTTGCCGTTCTGTTGGCGGCGGGACAGATGCAGGACGAACTTGCGGCCGTTCAGATACAATCTGTCTGCTCGCTTCTCGACGATGACCCAGCCTTCGCCGATGTGGCTCTCAACCTCCGCTCCGTTGAACGGGAGCCTTGGCGAGGCAGCCAGGTTGACAGCGATGGTAGTGGGACCAAGGGTGACCACTCGAGAGGCCTCTTCGGTAATCGGCTTAATCTTGGCGACCCCCTCAAGGACCGCCTTGATGCCAGCGAGATTACTGAACTGCCTGAGCTTGGTCACATTTTCGGGGGTAAATCCCTCGGCCTCCAAGGCATCACCCAACTGGTTCATTTGTCCAACACTGTAGAGAGTAAACATCTTCTTTCTCCTTCGGACACGTTCTTTCGAACTCGTCCTTTTGCTGTTTTGATTTGGCTCTGCTTTCGCTTTGCCACAGCAGATAATGGCCTTTAAAAGCCGCTATCTGCTGTGGCAAAATCACAAGTAAGTAACATTAAAGAACTATCAGATCATACCATAATTATACTCCTTTTATGGAGACTTGTCAAATCCGTGCAGCGCCACGGAGCGGTTGAAATGAACTGCTTCATTTCAACCCTCAATTTTAGTGAAGCCTTGTGATTTGTAACCAAGTCACAGCTGAACGTAAAAATTGAGTAGAACTTGTTCGATTCCTATGGCTTTGCCATAGGTGGATATAAAATCACCTACTAGATGATTTTATATCCACTCAGTGCAGCGTGGGCTGGACGAAGTTAGAACCCATTTAATGCAATTAACTGGGTATTCTCCGTTCGCCATAGTTAGGAGTTAGTAATCCGAATAGTTATCTACAAAATGTTTTCATCTGCCAACCATAAGAAAGCTAGTTAAATTTTGTTTATTATCCTGAAGATTTTTAGCCATGACTTCGAGTTTATAAATTTTGGATAAATTCAAAGGACCAAGAATCGCAGTATTCTTGGGCAACTTTCCGAACGCTAAGGCTCGGGCAGCCAGAGCAGTATCAACTAAATCCCCCTTACCACTTAACAACCTCCGATCTTTATATTTCTTGCCTAGAGTACCCTTACACTGAGCAAAAACTTGAGGGTGAGCCATGATGGTTTTAATTTCTTCTGGATTAACGTCACCTCTTCTCATTAAGAAATGTTGAATGATAATAGCAAACTCTTCGATGATCTTTACCTTATATTTAGCCAGGGCATGCACCGATTCCTGAACCATCCCACCAATCGAGTTGTGAATTGCGAATTGGCCATAGTCAATATTGCCCTCATGTAGCTGACTCAAAACTCGATTGGAGGTATAAAGATACTTAATCTCATAATCTTTAATTTGGTGCCGAGAAACATAGTCCGATAATGCTTCTTCATTGAAGCTACCAATTCCACCCTGAATCCCGAATATCACTTTTCTGGGATTAATATTTTTGGGTAAAAGCTCATTATAAAGTTTATCATAGGACTCTCCCAATCCTAACCGCATTTTTTTAGTATAAGGGTTAAAATTTTGAAGATCGAAAAACAACCTCCAAGTATCATTACAAGTCTGGCGCATCACTTCATGCAACTTTTTGGCTCCCAGTGTATCAATTGGGCTTTCTTTAAAACCTGTCTTGTCTAACAAACGACCGATAAAGTGGGTAAGGCCCTGGGAAACAGCCGCCAAACGATCATGTTTCTGGGCTGACATTTCAATAATTTTAAGCCCCTTCTCTGAAAAGTAGTGTTTCCATTCATAATATTCTTTTTGATTAGCAGTGAAACGATCCATAACTAGCGGCAAACCGGCAAAACCAACCTTACTTGAATCTGGACCAAACATTGGATGTGTCAAAATTGCTCTGGTCTTTGTACCCATTAAATACTTTTTTAAAATTCTTGCTGGATGAATCTTAACCGATAAAACATCCACCAGTAGGTGCCCATTAAAATATGGACGGTGTTTAATAATTACAGACTCAAAAGCATAAATTGGAACAGCATAAAAAACTACCGGACATTGATAGATCTGTTCTAAATCCTTAGCTGAACCCGTGAATTTAGGGTCATAGACCGTAATATCAAAATCATCCTCTAGCAACCGGTACAGAGTCTGTCCAAAACGGCCAAAGCCGACAATCGCCACTCGAGGTCTTGTTTTACCTTTATTCTTAGAAGTAGTCATTGATGTTGTCGACATTAATACAAAAACTAGCTCGGACATAGCGCTCGCCATTTTTACCATAAGCCGTGCCTGGGACTAGAGAGATTTGCCTCTCTTCAAGAAGGCGATCGCAAAACTGGTTGGCTCCTTCTTCTTGATCAGATATCTTTGCCCAGATATACAAGGCACCCTTGGGCAGTGGAAAAGACAATCCTAGACCGTTCAACTTTTCTGCAATAATATTCCTTCGATTTTCATAGCTTTTAAGCATGGCACGATTCCAATCTTGATTATAATTTTCTAAAGCATAAGCTCCCAACTTTTGAAGCGGTCGCGACATTCCGGAATCAAGCTGGGATTTAACTTTAGCGACAGCAGTAATTAGTTTTGAATTACCAACAATCCAGCCCATTCGGAAACCAGCAAAAGAAAACATTTTTGAGAAAGATCCTATCTCAACTGCGACATCTTTTGCCCCAGGAATTTCTAGAATACTGGGCGCCACAAAATTATCATAAGTAATGTCAGCGTAAGCGTTATCGTAAAGTAGCCAGATATTATTCTGCTTTGCAAAATCAACCAGTGAGTTTAATTCTTCAAGACTAGCCACCTGACCCGTGGGGTTAGAGGGAAAATTAATCCATATCGCCTTAGTTTTTGCTGACAACTTTTTAGTAAGCTGATTTAAATTAATTTTGAATTCTTGTTCCGGTAATAAATCATAACTTACTGGACAAGCTCCAACCATTAGCGCTGGGCCAACAAAACCTGGATAACCCGGATCTGGGACTAACACTTCGTCTCCCGGATCTAGCAAGGCAAGGGATAAGGAACTCAAGCCATCTTTTCCACCTAAGAGTGGGTAGCATTCGTCACCATCAAGACTAACTCCAAAACGCCCCTTGTACCACTCAACCAACGCCGTACTAAATTCCTTGCTTGCCCCATAGCCGGGATAGTGGGAAGAGCCTTTTTCGATGATAAATTGCTGAAATTTTCCTAGATATTCTTTATCGGGAGGATAATCTGGATTACCTGGACCAAAATTTAAAACTTTTCGTCCTTTGCGACTTTCTACATCAGCCACCTTCTTGGCCAACTGCGCGAAAACATATTCATTAAAATTATTCAATCGCTTGGCAATTTTACGCTCCCTTGTTGGCTTAAAAAGTGAGTAGTTGTTATTTTTCATGGCCTTCTATCTCTAACGCTTCTATTTCTAACGAACGTTTATGAATAAGATCCAATACTTTTTTAATAAAATCTTTGTCTACTCCCAATTCCTCCGCCCAAGCCAACCGGCTAACCAAAACTTCTTGCCATCTAGCCTTGTTAAGAGGCGATAGATTTTTAATTTTTTTTATTTTACCAATCTTACTTACAACCAAAAACCGATCACGTAAAGTTTCAATCATTAAACGATCAATGTGATCTGTCTCTGCCCGTAAGCGGTTCAAGTCCTCCATCGGTTTATTAATAAATTTAATCTACTGACTTTTGATTCAATAAGTAGGATG
>CAYHQI010000049.1:3221-5662 GCA_964358785.1 uncultured Candidatus Saccharibacteria bacterium | reverse complement strand
CAGTGACGTTACGCCACGCTGGGGTCGTAAAACGAAACGTCTCGAGAAATGATAATGGGCGAGCTACTTTCTAGAGATAACTTTCTTTACCGTTTCTTTGATTGAGCCGGTCCCCATTCCAAACGCTTTAATTAGTTCATCTGGTTCTTGCCCTCCCAACTTTTGATTATCGGATCTTACGTGCGACGACTTTCTTAACGGCATTTTTAATATCTGGAATATCGAGATGAAAAGCTACCAAAAGTTCGGAGGGTGAACCGGATTCGCCAAAACGGTCTTGGACACCGATAAATTCTTGAGGCACGGGATAATTACGGGCGAGCACTTCGGCAATGGCCGAGCCGAGTCCGCCAGCAATTTGATGTTCCTCTACGCTGACTACCGCTCCGCATTTTTGCGCGGCTTCAATAATTGTTGCTTCATCCAAGGGCTTGACCGTGTGGGAGTTGATTACCATACTCTTAATTCCATCTTTTGATAGTTCTTCTGCGGCAACGAGGGCATTATAAAGTAACATCCCACAGCCAATTATCGCCACTTGTGGCGATAATTGTCCTGAGCCTGCCTGCAGTGAGCCTGTCGAATCTGTCGAAGGACTAATCGAGGGATCTCGCAACACAATTGCTCGACCGATTTCAAAAGGAGTATCTGCTGTAGTGAAGACCGGCGACTTCTCTCGACCGAATCTGATGTATGTCGGTTTGCCGTTAAATGCGGCGGCTACTGTGGCCTTACGGGCTTCTTCGGCATCACACGGCACAAGCACAACCATTCGCGGTTGGACGCGCATTAGGGCGATATCTTCAAGCGCTTGGTGAGTTGCGCCATCGGGGCCGACTGAAATGCCGGCATGCGCTCCGCCGATTTTAACCGGCACATTGTTTATTGAGATAGTTGTGCGTATCTGTTCGTTATTGCGTCCAGGCGAAAAGGCGGCATAAGAGGATATAAAAGGAATCTTGCCGTAATTTGCTAGTCCTGCGGCAATTGTGGCCATATTTTGTTCGGCCACTCCTAGCTCAACAAATCTTTCAGGGAACTTTTTAGCAAAGCCTTCTGAGCGAGTTGATTCGGTAAGGTCGGCGCAAAGCACAACAACTCTTTGATCCTTTTCTCCTGCCTCAATAAGTCCCTTCCCATATCCGTCGCGAGTAGCAACCAATTCAAGGCTATCTTTATCAAAAAGGTTAGCTATTAATTTTGCGTTTTTATTTATCATTGTATCAAACCTTCACCCTCCTAACTTTTTGGATTGAAAATAATTTTGCAAAGTTTTTGATAAATAATTTTTGCCCCAGCCAGATTTTAAAAATTGTTCTCTGACTGCGGCATCATGTTTGTTCAAATAAACTTCGCAATAGATTAGCGAAAATGGCATCCTAGTTTTAGTGGATAAAACTTTACCAGAATTATGTAATGACAGCCTTCTGGTTAAATCATTAGTCATGCCGACATATTTATTGCCATCACTTTTTGATTCTAAAACATAAACATACCACATATTATCCAAAAAGTTAGGAGGGTAAACCATAACCATCACGAGTGGCCTTAATTTCTAATTTTTCTTTGTCGAATAAATCTGGTGATAGATATACTTTAGGGTTTATCATCGACTAATTTTGTCCCGATTTTTCATCTTCGACCAAAGGTCGGGATAGAAAAATCGAGGATCCTCGATTTTGTAATCTCAACTGCGCTGAGAGACAAAATCGGGACTTCAGTGTTTAACATCTTTAGTTTTTTATTTCACCGCCCATCAAGGCGGTGGGTATAAAAAACCAAACTAGACGTGTCGATGTCCCTCACCGTGTGTTCCGCCGCATTTGCCGCCTTCACAATTTCCACAAGCGCAAGCGCAGTTCATTCCTTCGCTCATCATTTTGCTGCCTCTGCCACAACATCCGCAGAATTTAGTGCTAAAGGCCAACAATCCAAAGACTACCACATGATAGAATAATTCTGTTGAATCCAAATCCCAGACTATTGTTGATTTCCAAGATGCCCACCAAAAAGCGATAGCCGAAAGCCAGGCCAATCCAACCAATATTTTTGCGCAGACATGATGTCCGCATTTACAATTTCCGTGCATATAACACCTCCCTTCGTGCTACTTTGTAGCAAATTATAATTTTTAATTTATAAATTATAATTAAAATTTTAAAAGACGATTACTGATGCTCGCTCTGTATTTTCCCACCCAGTGTTCTCAATTCTTCAAGGAATTTTTTGCCTTCTTCCGGTTTGGGCGGTTTACCATGCCAGAGATAATCAAATTCAATTTCAGAAATGCCCTTGCCGGGGATATTGTGCGAGAGTATCACGGTCGGTTTTTCGTGTATTGCTTTTGCTTCTTCAACGGCGCCGACAATTTCTTCAAAATTATGTCCGTTAATTTCAAGAACATGCCAGCCAAAAGCTTCGTACTTATCTTTTAGCGGTTC
>CAYHQI010000049.1:0-3121 GCA_964358785.1 uncultured Candidatus Saccharibacteria bacterium | reverse complement strand
AAGCTGTAAAAACATCAGCCATGCCTAGCGGTCCCGCAGTATGGCCGGAACCGGCTTCGACCAACATTTCAATTAAAAGTTGGCGAGCCTCATTAGCTTTTTGTTCAAGTAACTTTACTTTTTCCTCATGTAAGTGGGCCATTTAATTTTGCTTGCCCGTCCGTAGCTTTAGCGAAGGAGGGTCTTCGTGCAGGTGAGGCATCTAGAGTATTGAAGCAACTGCTAGTACATGTTTCAAAAGCATCGCGCAATAACCCCATTCATTATCGTACCAAGCAAAGACCTTAACTAAATCACCATCAACTACCTTGGTTAGGGCGAGATCAACTATCGAACCGTGCGGGTTGCCAAGGATGTCGCTGGAAACCAACTGTTCTTCAGTGATTGTAAGAATTCCCTGCCATTCGGGTTTAGCGGCGGCTTCTTTGAAGATATTGTTTATCTCCTCAACCGAAGTTGGTCGGGCGGCTAAAAAAGTTATATCAATAAGTGAACCTGAAATTACTGGTACACGGATTGCAAGACCGTCAAATTTACCCTCAAGTTCCGTTAGCACCTTCGTTGTTGTTTTAGCGGCACCCGTTATGTAGGGCACAATGTTCTGTGCGGCGGCTCGGCTTCTGCGGAAATATGTTCCCCGATCGGGCCCATCTACCAATCCTTGAAGCGCTGTGTAGGCATGCACCGTAGTAAGCATTGCTTTTTTTACGCCCGGATCGGACATGAGTACGGCAATTACCGGATTGATCGCATTGGTGGTACAAGAACCATTTGAAGTGATTGTGTCTGATGATAAGTTCTGCATTCCGAGGCCGGGTGTAGCTGTTACCGTAACATCGTCTTTAGCCGGAGCGGTTATAACTACTCTTTTGGCTCCCGCCTGTATGTGTGGTAGTGACTTCTCTTTAGAATCAAAGGCTCCGGTGGATTCTATCACAATATCAATGCCGAGATCTTTCCAGGGTAATTTGCTCGGATCCTTTTCCGAAAGCACGAGTATTTCTTGCTTTCGTCCTTCCGTAGCCTCCGGCGAAGGAGGAGTTGATATTACTAAATAACTTTTGCCATCTCGAGTCGTGGTCTCTATGTTTTTTGCATACCGACCATAGACAGTGTCGTATTTCAATAAGTAAGCCAAATTCTCCGGTGAGCCCAGATCGTTAACTGCGACAATATCTAAATCAGCGTTGCTAAACGCCTGCCTAAAAAATATCCGACCTATACGGCCGAAGCCGTTGATTGCTATACGAATCATTACCTAATTGTATAAGAAGTAGCTTGTTTATGTAAACCCCTTGCATTTGATCTTAAAATCTGGTATAATTAAAGTGTAGTAAAAATAGCGTGGAAAGCGCTTTAAAAACCAAGGAGTAACTGATCATGAGCAACAATCTGATCGGTACGGAGCCGGGCAAGGGCCTGGCCTTGTTGGCGGACATCACCATGAAATATAGAAGTGGGGTGATTTCCGCCGAGATGCTGGACCTTTTGGCGAAGGGACAACTCATCCCGGCGCCTGGGGTCAAGCTGGTGGCCAGTCGCGACCCGCTCGACACGTTGGTGTCGAAGGTCGAGCGGAAGCTGTCGAGCAAGCTGGGTCGGCATGTCGTGCCATACCAGCTCCCGCAGACGGTTACGGTCGAGAATCTGGCGAAGTGGGCGGTATTTAACATGCAACCCATATTTTTGCCGGAACTCGACCTGACCGAGACCTGCCGCCTGCCCAAGCGGTGGGTACGGCTCGGAGCCACGTTCTATGATTGGCTTCGGGCGGGAAAGATCGAAGAGGTCTTTCCGGGCGTGGCGCCGACCATGGTCCGACCGGGTTGGTATCTCGCCGACGTGTCCGTCGGCGTGGATTACACCGATGGGACCCAGGTCTTTCTGAACGACCCCTGGGCGCCGCTGATAGAGAAGCTCCGCGGCCAGAGCGGTGATCTCGTCGGCAAGCGCGATGAAACGCCGATGGGGTCGCGCTTTTCCATCACCCATGACGAGTGGATCCAAGTGGTCCTCTCGTTCATGGCGAAAGAACTCGAGTTCCCGCGAGGCAATCTGCGGCTCGAGCGGGCCAGTGAGTTCAACGCGATTGGGAATCTGTACGACCCCAATCGTGGGGCCTACAACATGTGGGTCTGGCTGGCGGATTCGTTCGAGGACTCCAGCCGTCTCATCGGCGGTGTCCGTGCCCACGGCGGTCTGGCAGACATCGTCTGCGTTTGGCGTGGCGTCCGGCGCAGGGACATCGCGGCTCGTCCCCTGGTAGTTCTCTGATCCCTTGGCTCTTGGACCTTGGGATCTCGGTCCGGCACGTAGGTTGTGCCGGACCTTTTCTTTTCCAAAAAAAGTCGTAGTATTGCCTAACGGGCTAATGCAGGGCAGATCAAGGTTTGCCCTCGCCTAAGTATTAAGAACTACTTGCTTTGGGCTGAATCGGGTATTGTGGATTTAATCCATAGTTGCCGAGTAAAAAAATTCCGCTGTGTTGCGGATTCAGAAAATTAAGCGATTGATTTTCGTAGATTATTGATGGTTTAAAGCAAATTTCGAGGACTCCAACCGTCTCATCGGCGGTAACCGTGACAACGGCGGTCTGGCAAACATCAACTACGATTGGCGTGACAACCGGAACAGGAACATCGCGGCTCGTCCCCTGGTAGTCTTAACCAAAAATTCCCCGTGTGGGGATTTTGGTTTATGTTAGCGATTTTATCCAGCCGCCGAACATTTTCCCGAGTTCTATTGCTTTTTCTTCAAGTAAGAGATATTTTTTGAGATTCACTGCTTCAACATTGTAGGCCAGCCGCAGTAGATATTTCAATAAATCGGTTTTATCGCTGGCCTTTCTGATGGTTTCGATTTTTCTGTATTTGGGTTGATACGCGGCTTGGAGGGTCAATTCAAGTATTTCCAAGATCGTATTTTCTATCTTTTGACCAAGCGAGTAGCGTTCCAATTTGGGGAATAGTTTCACAGAATCATGACAGACTTTGTAAAAATCCAAGACCTTCTGGACCAGAGAGACTTCAACACGGCTGGGGGGGGGGGGTAATTGTAATGATTTTTTAGAAAGGTTAATTAGCCTTTAGAATTTATTTTGCGCTTGGGGAGAATTTAGGCG
>CAYHQI010000048.1:3017-5804 GCA_964358785.1 uncultured Candidatus Saccharibacteria bacterium | reverse complement strand
AAGGCCGGACGCAACGCGAGTTAAAAGTTCATAAAGTTCATAAAGTTCATAAAGTTAATCTTGATGAACTTTCAACTTGAAGAACTTGATAAACTGCCTAGGAAGGATATTTTTATCACAATTTTAGTCGGGATTTTTACGGCCCTTGTTTGGATCTCGGTTTTTTTGCGGTTGGGTACGTTTGAAAATATTTTGGGATTCAGGGAAGCGGCGTGGGGCTTAATTTTTATCGTGCCGATCGTCTATGTTTTTGGTTTGTATCTTGGCGAATGGTTATCGCGCTGGTGGGCGTTTTTTAAATCTTTTGCCAAGTATGTAATGGTTGGTTTCCTGAATTCCGGCGTTGATTTCGCTGTTTTTAATTTATTAATGCATGCAACCGGTATCGATAAGGGGCCGTCAGTTTCGTCGTTTAAGACCGTTTCGTTCTTTGTGGCTGTAACCAACAGTTATTTTTGGAATAAATACTGGGCCTTTGAAGCTGCCGGTACCAAAACCGACAAGGGCAAAGAGTTCGTTAAGTTTTTTGTGGTCAATGTCATCGGCGCGTTTCTAAATGTCGGCATCACTTCTGGCGTGATTTTTGCTATTTCACCACAGTTTGGTTTCAGCCAGGTGGCCTGGAACAACATCGCCGCCGTTATTGCTACCGCCATTGCTCTGATCTGGAATTTTATCGGGTTCAGGTTGATTGTATTTAAAAAATCGCAACTAATCTTAGATGGACAGCCGAGGCAACAATAAAAATATTTGGTATTGGGTCATGTATGATTTTGCCAATTCGCTGGGTAATATTACCCTCGCTTTTTATTTTATCCTCTGGTTTGTGGCTGATCTTGGCGGGGCCGATATTTGGATTAGCGTAGCGTTGGCCGGGGCAACGATAGTAATGTTTTTTACTTTACCGGTTTTTGGCGCGATTTCCGATCGTCTTCGCCGTAAGATGCCATTTTTGAGAGTTTTTACGATCTTAGCCATTATCTCCCTTTTGGCTCTGGGTATTGTTGCCGGACAAACAAGCACGCTAACGTTTTCATCAGGAATTTTAATAATCGGTTTGTATTTCTTTTTTCAGTATTTTTATCAGGGCAGTTTTGCTTTTTATCATTCGTTTTTGCCAGATTTAGCGGTCAGTAGATCTCTTGAAAAAATTTCGGGTTTCGGCGTGGCGGCTGGTCAGCTCGGTAATGTCATTGGCCTTGCAGTCGCGTTACCATTTGCCAGCGGTACGTTTTCACTTTTTGGATTTAGCGGCCGACCGGCAACTTTTTTAATAGCCGCAATTAGTTTTTTTGTTTTTGTTTTACCGACCCTAGTTCGTCTTAAAGATAAAGATAGGCTCGCGCAAGTTGATAGCGCTGCTAATGGTGCTGGACCGAGAGCTACTTTCGGTAAATCTTTCAAGGAAACCATTGCTGATATAAGACATATAAAAAAATACCCAGGGGTCTTAACCTACCTAATTTCTTATTATTTTTTTGCAGATGCTAGCCTGACCTTTCTTTTGTTCGGATCTTTATATCTTGAAATTGTGGCGGGTCTTAATGATGCGCAAAAAACCATGGTTGGCATAATAAGTCTGGCATTTACGGTTTTGGGGGCACTGTTGGCTGAGCGAATGATGAAAAAGCTTGGTGGTCCCAAAAAAGGACTCTCGTTTTTTATAATTTTTGAGGCAGTTTTATTGGGAATTTTGGCGTTATCAGCGCATAAAATTATTTTTATGGCCATGATGATTTTAAATGGTTTTGCTTTTGGAGCGCTCTTCGCTTTGTCCAGAGCTTTTTATTCTAAACTTATTCCTCAAGGCCAGCAGGCCAAATTTTTCGGTATCTACGTTTTATTTGAGCGTTCAGCCTCGATTTTAGGACCTCTTGTCTGGAGCTTGACCATAATCATCTTTGCTTTTCTTGGCAATGTAGTAAGGTATAGATTAGCCATGTTCTCCTTGGCCATAATGTTATTGATTAGTTATATTATTTTCCGTTTTGTAAAAGAACCCTTAAACCACGGAAACACAGAAGAATTAGGCACGTAGGATTAAATTGTTTATTTGTTAGGTTTTTGCTATAGTTAAATTATGAGAAAAATTAAGCAGCAAATTTATCAATATACAGCCGTTTTTGAACTCAACGAGGATAACGGCTACACCATTACAGTGCCGGCTTTGCCTGGTTTAGTAACCGAAGGCCGTAATCTTGACGAAGCGCGCGAGATGACTGAAGATGCGATTCTTTGTTATATTCGGGGACTTAAAAAAGCCAGAGAAACGATACCCCAAGAAAAAGAAGTGGGTAATTTTCGTTTAAGTATTAGGGTGTAGAGTGTAGAGCCGTATGCCAAAGTTACCAAGAATTAAATCGTCGCGAGTTTTATCGGCTCTACTGCGAGCCGGTTTTTATGTGCATCATCAAACTGGCAGTCATGTTAATTTGCGCCATCCGGACAAGACCTATCTTCATATCGTAGTTCCAAAACACAACAAAGATCTTGCGCCCAAAACTTTGAAAACAATTATTTCCCAAGTCGGGTTAAGTGTTGAAGAATTCAAAAAGTTGCTATAATCCGATTATCTAAATGCAGGTCTTATATCGTAAATACCGCCCGAAAACTTTTGAAGAAATAGAAGGGCAGGAGCATGTAGTGCGTACCTTAGAGGGCGCGCTTGTTTCAGGGCGCGTGGGGCATGCCTACCTTTTTTGCGGGCCGAGAGGGACGGGGAAAACCACGATGGCCCGGCTTTTAGCAAAATCATTAAATTGTGCAAAGTATCAGCAAAAAGTCGAA
>CAYHQI010000048.1:0-2917 GCA_964358785.1 uncultured Candidatus Saccharibacteria bacterium | reverse complement strand
TGCAACTCCTGTCACCCTTGTACCGAAATCAATGAAGGCCGTTCGCTGGATCTTATTGAGATAGATGCCGCTTCGAACAGGGGAATCGACGAGATAAGAAATCTCAAGGATTCGGCTCGGGTGGCGGCAACTGGTGGTGGGCATAAGATTTTTATTGTCGATGAATGCCACATGTTGACGAAAGAAGCCAATAACGCCCTTCTGAAATTGCTTGAAGAGCCGCCATCTCATGTTGTATTCATCCTTGCTACCACCGAGCCGCATAAGTTACTGGATACCATCCTTTCGCGCGTTCAGAGGTTTGATTTTAAAAAAATATCGCTGGAGCAGATCAAAAAAAAACTTACCAGTATCGCCAAGAAAGAGAAGATTGCCATCGAAGATGCGGCCGTGGCGGAATTAGCGGTCAGCGCTTCCGGTTCGCTTCGAGATGCCGAATCGGCGCTTAACAAGATTATCGCTTATGCCGGTCAGGGTAATAAAATTGACGCCGAATTAGTGGCAGAGATTCTAGGTATTGTGCCAGCACAGGTTCATGAAAATCTGGTAGGATTAATTCTAGCCAAAACTCCTCGAGAGGCGATACAACATATCAACGACCTGCATGAAGCCGGTGTTGACCTGAATCAGTTCTTGAAGCAATTTGTAAAATATTTAAGGTCCAAACTGGTAGAATTGATCGGCCACGGTCCGGCCGTTGCGACAGTGGTGATCGCTAACAGTCAGGTTACACCGGAGTTTTTGATAAAAACAATTAACGCTTTCATGAAAGCAGGAAACGAGATTAGACTCTCGCCAATTCCGCAATTACCGATTGAGTTGGCGATATTAGAACTTACGAAGTGACAGAAGAGAGCTGCTGGCCGGTGTTTATAGCACCGTTGAAAGGGTGGATTGCATGGTCACCGAGCAGTATAATTTTGTTCACTGCGAGGTGAATCCACGCTTTCAACGGAGCGTAGCAACCTCGCTGGGGTTGCCAGCGGTGATAGAAATACCGGCCAGCAGCTCTCTTTAAGTCCTACTTATGCCTGAACAATTCCAACCACTATCTAGGCCACGAATAAGTTTTAGCCGTTTTGCCTTTTACTTTATTACTCTGGCGGTGCTGGTTTTAATTTATCTAAAATTTTCCGAAGTCCAATTAATTAAAGACCTATTTCTTCGCTCCAATTTGTTTTGGCTTGTCGGAGTTATTATCACGCAAACTGTCAGCTATTATTTCGTAGCGCTTAATTATCGCGATGTTTTACGGGTTAAAGATTTGAACGTGCCAGTTAAAGAACTTTTTCCGATAACATTTGTTATCCAATTTCTTAATCAGGCTTTGCCGTCTGCCGGTATTTCCGGGCAGGCTTTTTTTATTCAGTATCTTAAAAAATTCGGATTGAATTTGGCCGAGGGTATCGGTCGAGCGATTCTTGAGCTGGCAACACTTTATATGGCCTTCGGAGTATTTTTTATTTTTTCGGCGGCAATGATGTTGAGGGGCGGCATTTTTAATGCTCGTCCGGAGGCCGTCTATTTCATTTACGCATTTTCTTTCTTCGCGGTAATAGCTGTTTCGCTTTTTTTCGTATTTCAGCGGCGTAAGCGTGGGCGTTTGGCGCGCTGGATTATTAACAAGTTGCATCAGTATTTTGAAAGTCCTAGAAGAACCACTAAAAAAAAGCAGTATATTAATGAAAGTGCAAATGGTAGTCACGCCTCTCATGTGGCAATGATTTTCGACCAGTTCAAACAGACGCTTAATATCGGTGAATTAAGAAAAAGGGGGCGGTCGTTCTGGCTGGCATTTTTTTGGCAATGTATGGTATTGCTGGCTAGCGTTATCACGCTTTTCTTCTTGTCTTTTGCCATTGACTTCAGGATTTCATTTTCCGTTGCTTTCATTACTTTTACACTTACTAAATTTTTATCTATGGTCTCTTTTGTCCCGGGGGCACTGGGGGTGTTTGAGGGCGGCATGACGCTTATTTTGATTTCATTCGGCGTGCCGGCTGAACCGGCTTTTGCCATGACTTTGCTTCTGCGAGCGTTTACATTCTGGTTCCCGATGCCAGTCGGGTGGATTCTCTACCGTTGGTTTTTGCACAGACAGGAACTGGAAAATCCTTATGAGGGTTTGCCGAACTAGAATTTTATGTTAGTATTTTGTCAGATCTTTAAATTACGCAGAGAGGACAAACATGTCTGACGGCATAACCGATTCTTATCGTGATCAAAGAAGGGGCGAGTGTTATGATGATTTTTTGGAATCACTAGCAGACTATCTTGAAAATAAAACCGATGAAAATCTTAAAGAGCTAAAATCTGCCACGAAGTCGGTTGATGATGTGCCACGGGGTTTGATGACGGGCAGTACTAAATTAGTACAAGGTTTAGATAAAATGTTGGCCCAACTTTTGGCCCAGGATAAAAGGACATGGGGGGCGCTGCTTTTAACCGTTGTCGGTAGTTACCCCAATAAGACATTTATAAAATTGAAGGCTATGTCTCCGTTTGCTGGCCAAGTGTTGATCTCTGTCGAGTATGGCATCGGATTTGTCCATCTCGGAGGAGAACTCGAATCATTTTTAGGCAATATAATTGCGAATCAGAAAAATCTGAAAACTTACGATGCCGACAAGTATTTAGTTACTATCCAGGAATCTGCATTGGCCAAAGCCAAGGTTACTTGGTTGGGCTGCGGATATTATCAGATTAAAGAACCCAGAAAAGTCAGACAAAACTAGCCCCGAAAGCGTTATTGTTTTCTAACCCCGCCGATAGCGGGTTTTGTTTTTTTTATTTGATTTTTAAGCAATTTCGAGCTATAATTTATAAGAATTTTAAAAGAAAAGAATGCCGGGTCGTCTAATAGTAGGACAGTGGCCTTTGAAGCCATCAATTTTGGTGCGAGTCCAAACCCGGCAGC
>CAYHQI010000047.1:0-5895 GCA_964358785.1 uncultured Candidatus Saccharibacteria bacterium | reverse complement strand
AGAGAATTCGATAAGGTGGCTGATGTCCGCTATGTTTATCATCGGGGCGACAAAGAAAATTCAAAATGGCTTAAAGAAAACTATCCGGATATCAAAACCGCCGACTCCTATGAAAAAGTTCTTGCCGACCCAGTTATTGATGCCATAGTCATCGCCACGCCAATCAAAACCCACTACGAATTAGCGAAAAAAGCATTGCTCGCGGGCAAGCATGTTTTTGTCGAGAAACCAATTACCGACAATGTTAAACAGGCGCAAGAATTAGTTAAAATAGCTGCGAAACAAAAACGGATTTTATTTGTCGGCCATATCTTCTCGTACCATCCGGTTTTGGCTAAAATTAAACGGCTCACACAGCATGAGCCGTTTAAACACGCTAATTTTGTCTGGAATAAATGGGGTACATTTAACGAGGATTTAATGCTCAATCTTGGCTGTCATGATATTGCCATCGCCTTGGATCTACTGGGAACACCAATCAAAGTCGAAGTCCTCGAAAACCGCAACATCGTCTCAACTTCTGATATTGTGTTTACCCGTCTAAGTTTTAAAGGTGGCAAATCCGCCACAATTTATATCAACCGCGCTTCTAATTTTAAAAATAAAACCGTCACTCTTGTGACGGCTAAAAATGTATACTCGTGGGAAAACGATAAACTATTAAAATTAGACAAAAAAACCAACTCTCTCAAGTTGATCTACAAATCCACCAAGACCCCCCTCGAAGTCGAGTGCGCTGAATTTATCAAGTGCCTCCAAAAAAATAAAAAGCCGCATACAAGCGGCGAATTTGGGTTAGGTGTGGTAAAAGTGCTTTCTAAAATAGCGTAAATTCTCCTTTGAAATGCAACTCGCTATGATTACACGGCGTTTTGGGGCAGTACAATTTTCGTAAACACTTCCGCTGCACGGTTATTCTCGTTTCTAGTTTCTTCAAGCTTCGTCTTGATTATGGACACTATATCTTCTCTGTTCTGAGCAAAGAACAAAAGAGTGGTCAAACGTTCATTAGGCTCCTGGGAAGCAGAATGGTAAGTATGGAACCCCCTTTCTGGTCCAAAGTGATAAAAAATGAATGACCAGCCAAAACCATATGAACCGTCGCGGTTTACAAAAAAGTATAGATTTTCCTTTTTTCTGGGACTCTCAATATTAAACCCAGCCTTGTCAGTTGCAACTTCTTGGAATTCTCTTTCTCCTAATTTGTGATGAATTCTGAGCCAATTCGGCCAGTTATCTATTTTGAATGAGCTGGGCAGTTCCAGTACTTTAAATCCAGTCTGTTCTAATAAAACTTGAATATCTAGGATACTTGCGTGCATATACGCTCCTTTTATACCTTTTATACTACTTCATAAGATACCGCACTCTCTTTAGTAAGGCATGTCAAAACATCGTTCTAGCTCATTAAAACCGTCCCTATTTCAAGGTTCAACCTTGAAATAGAGTAAATATTAAGCTAAAATGAAAAAATCTTATGTCTAGGCCTTTTTCTTTTTCCGAAGGTGAATATTACCATGTCTTCAACAGAGGCGTTGAGAAACGACAAGTTTTTACTAATCCTAACGATAAATACCGCTTTCAAAAGCTTTTATATCTATGCAATGGTACAAATGCCGTACACTTAAGTACCGTGCGTGAAATATTTTCAGGTATACCTATTTATAAAATTGAGCGCGGACAACCAATAATAGCCCTCGGCGTTTATTGTATAATGAGCAGCCATTTCCATTTACTTGTGCGCGAGCTCACAGTAAATGGTATCAGCCAATTTATGCAAAAACTAATAACTGCTTACACCATGTATTTTAATATCCGAAACCAACGAACAGGAAGTTTATTTGAGGGTAGATTTCGAGCCCGCCACGCCCATAATGATGAGTATTTGAAATATTTATACTCATACATACATCTCAACCCAGTCGAACACATTGAACCTGCATGGAAAAACAAGGGCATTAAAAATATGCGTAAAGTAAATAATTACTTACAAAATTACCAACACTCCAGTTTTCCTGACTACTTAAAAATAAAAAGGCCAGAATCGGCCATATTGATGCCCGGCCAATTCCCAAATTATTTTGAGGAAAAATCTAATTTTATAAATGAGGTAGCAAGCTGGCTTGAATTTCAACCTGAGCAACCGATGCTTTACTAATTCTTGTGTCGCTCCCATTTCAAGGTTGAACCTTGAAATGGGTTAAATCATTCGAACTATATTGGCCACTTCTTCAGCCGCTTCGACACAGTTGCCGATTTTGCCGGAGAAGATGGTTACAGTTTTGGGGTCAATTTTTGTAACTAACGTTGGGCGGGCATCGGTTTTTTCGAGTTTTGGCAATACGGTCCTGAATGTGAACATAGAGCCAACATGTTGAGCCTTGGCTAAGCCCGGAATGAACTCGGAACCTGACTCAATGAATTTTTTGAAATTAGTAACCGGCGGATTACGCACAATCCCTCTGTTAAGCAACGGCTTAAACTTCTTATCAAATTCCGGCGCCTTACCAATATTGGTTTGATGTATGGCATGAGTTACATTGCCAAGCACGAAGTTACCCGTCCGGCCCATGGGATCAAGACACATAAACGGCCCGTCCATAACGACAAGGCATTGTTTTTTAAATTCGCTAGGCAATTTAACAACCGGCTTCTCACACAATTCGAACTGATAGTTACGCTGTTTTGTTTGCGGCAAAAGATCATTCAATCTGGCATAAGTAGCAATTACCTTGAAATCATATTTTTTTAATTTAACACCAGTGGCTATAGTTTTTAATTTTATATTTACACCGGCCGACTTCAGCTTACGCCAACATAGTTTTCTTAGTTTATCAGGATCAATCCTGCTCTCGTGCCCCTTAACCGATATGCCGATTTTTTCGTGATTGACAATGGCCGGTCTGGCCTCCACATAACCAAGACCGAAGTCACTGCAAACCTTAACAAAATCATTGTGGTGTATTAGGCTCCCCTCTTTGGCTATGCAATAGTGATGGTCATCGCCAGAAATCACCGCCGATCCATATTCTTTCACAAAACTGGCCTCCGCTCTCATGCAGTCCCTGATCGTCTCGGCACTTCTGGGATAATGATAGCCCCGATGCAATCGAAATTGATTAATACCAGATGCCGCCATTAAAATATCTTTTTCTTTTTCAAAAAGATCCACACCAAAACCGGCCCTCGCGAGCCTAACCGCCGCCGTCACGCCAAATACTCCCCCTCCAACAATCGCAACTTTTTGGTTTACTGTTTTCGACACTGTTGCACTTAACCGTAAACGGCTACGAAATTATGTCAATTCTTGACATAATTTCGTGGGTTTTGTATGATTGTAAAAAGTACCTTAAAAGTATCTAGGAGAACAAGATGACGCAAGACGAAATTCGGATAGGCGCGCTCTTAAGAGCCTACTCTCCAAAACCCGAAGGTGTTGATAATTTATTGCAAAATTTGCTTGTAGCAGTGGTAAGATTGCACAATGCCGGAATAAACAATGTCCAAATAGGTGTCTGGGCTGATAAGGACAATCCCGCCGCTGACTGCGGATTAACATACAATGCCTTGTGCGAAAGGATGGCAAGATCTACAGTTTTTCGCAATACGCGGGCACACGAATCAACCAACGGCGATCTTTTTGTGACCGTGCTCAATGATGGTCTGGCATTTCAACACATCTATGGCTTAAGCCATTCCCTTATTCTCTCGTGGGAAGCCGCTTCGTATGTTGACCTCGATTTGATCGGCAAAATGAAACAGGCGGTTTGTGACGGTGCTCTTGCTGTAGGTGTAGCACTCCCAGAAATTGCTGAATTCGTATGCCAGGGCGCGATCATGAATACTCTTGCCTTGTGGAACCTTAATGAACTTTACAGTATTGGCGGTTTTGACAAACTCGACACAAAACCGCGATACGCTGATCACTATGCTGAGAGCAACGCCGGTGTCGGTGAATTTATTCCATTACTAAAACTGGCTGAAAAACACCAGCGGCCGGTCTATGCCGTAGTAAAACCCACACAACAAGGAACAATCGAAGTTCCTTCAGAACGCAAAGAACTCCAGAGAAAAAAGCTTGAGAGTAAACAGCGCCGCATTAACGGCATGCTTAAAGAAATAGGCAAAACTCCCGAAAACCTAAAATTGACACTGATGCCTTACATAATTTGACGGCCCTAAACGCCGTTTTTAATTTTACATTATTTATCGACATCGCATGTCCTTAAATCAAATCTTGTTGAAAAACTCGTAAAACTTTTGGGCAACGACTTGGTTGCTATAATTTTCGAGGATGAATTTTCTACCGGCGCGGCCCATCTCTTTTCTTAATATTTCATCACTAGCCAGTTTCGCCATGGCATTTGCCAATTGTTCGACATTGTTTTCTTCAACTAGAATTCCCGTTTTGCCATCTGCGACGACATCCTCAATTGAGCCGGACTTGGTGGCAATCACCGGCACTTCGCAGGCCGAGGCCTCGGCCATCGAGTAGCCAAATTGTTCTTCCCAGCCAGCATGGCTTAAACTTGGATATAAAAACACATCAGAAGCATTCAACAATTCCGGCAGTTGATCATGCTTCAGCCACGGAATACGAACAACGAGATCGCCCAATTCTAATTCTTGAACGAGCGCGTTAATTTCTTTTTCATATTCCCCCGAACCAGCGATAACAAAACGGCTATTGGGAAAATCAGTCAGCACTTTTTTGAACGCCTTAAGCGCAATGTGTATTCCCTTCCGGTACCCGATGGCACCGGCAAAAGAAAAAACCAATTTCCCATTAAGACTATATTGTTTTTTAAATTCCTGGCTGTCTCCGGGTTTGAATAAATTTTCATCCACGCCAGCAAGCGGACATAACAAAAGCTTATAACTGATAGCTAATAGTTGATAGTTAGTGAAGATTTCAAAGCATTTCTTATTGCCGCAAATTATACCGTCGGCCAAGGCCATGTTTGCCTTCAAAACAAAACGCTGGATTGCACCCTTTACGCCTCTTAACTTCTTGCTGAAGGGAATATTTTCCCAGCTGAATACAACGTGTTTTAGGCCAAAAAGTTTTGCCCAGATGCCGTTCCACAAAGTAGTAAGCAGAACCGGCTCGCTGGGGCTGAAAAGTAGACCCAGCCTCTTTCTTCTTAGTTTATACAAAAAAAATGGCAGCCATGGCATCCAGCCCTTCAACATTCCACCGACAATCGGATAATTTGAGTGGTAAAAATAGGTTGGGGTCGTAAGAATATTGAGCTTGCCACTAATCGGCGGTCTGTATTCTATTTTGCCGCCCTTTGCCTTCCACACTTCCGGCAAAAGAAAAAAAATATTGCGGTTCGGGTAATGCTCGAATGTTTTAATGTAACTTTCTTTAATATACGGGTAACCGACAACAAGGACAGAATCGCGCCTGTTATTGATAACGTTTGAAATTTTTTCAATCAGATTTTCAAGGGAGTGGTTTTTAATGACATATTCTCTAAGTTGTTTGCCGTAATCTTTGTCTTTCACTTCCATTATTTTATCGGCCAACTTAATCGGATCGCTGTCGGGAATAATCAATTCCGAGGGTAAGAACTCACGAGCCGAATCATTGGAGCTTAAAACCGTGCAGCCGGACGCCATGGCTTCTACTATAGTTTTATCCAAACTACCGGTTCGACTTAGATTAATGTAAAGCCGATGCGATTGGTAATAACTTGGAAGATCTTTATTCGATATTTTGCCTTCAAATTTAATCTTTGTTTCTAAATGTTTATTTTTTATCAATTCCTTTAATTCTTTCTCATATTCAAAATCCTCTGGAAAAATCGGCGCCCCAACAATGGTAATTAAAAAATCAATACCTTTTTTATTTAAAATTTCTGCTACTTCTATTAGCGATCCGTAATTTTT
>CAYHQI010000046.1:0-5896 GCA_964358785.1 uncultured Candidatus Saccharibacteria bacterium | reverse complement strand
CAAGGCCCTCGGTACTTATCAGGGCGTAACCCGGTCTTTTGAGATAAGTTTTTAATATCTGCCCGCACGCAGCGTAGCGAGTACGGTTGCAGATATTAACCCAGCTCTACTTTTGTCGTTTGCTAAGGTGCGGATAGGCGAATAGCCATTTTCGCCTAAGGCGAAATTACATCCGCATAGCCCTAGTTAATGCCATAACCCTTTTTCTAAGAAAAGTTTCCTCATTGTTACCAAAAGTAGTGCGGGGTAAACCATCTTGACCAAACGCATAAGTCCTAATAAGATCTAATTAAAAAAAACAGCTGTGGCGAGATCTCTTGGTAGAGTCTGGCTGGCAGCTGTTTAGTATGCTTTTTTCCGCTCTGAGCAGAATTATTTATATAGAATTTTAAACGTTTGATTGTAATTGCTGTCTTCGAATGACAGCAGGCCGGAAACTTCTATCGGTTTATTTTCAATACTTTTTAAGTCTGGGATTAAAACGACCAATTGATAAACTCCGACTAAACCTGGCGCGAGGCCGAAATAAGTAATTTCTGCTTCTATCCCATCGAGGGTTAATCTCGGTGTTTCTATGGCATTGGCCAGCGGACTAGCTTCGCCAGTCATTGCGGCAGGATCAGTTGGTCCGCCGCCAGTTAGCCAAAAAATGTAGTATTGACCCGGAGCAACGCTCTCTCCTTTTGTAAATTCTACTGGACTGAAGTCCGCCCTTGATGTAAGCGGTCTACCCTCGTAGTTAAAAATTCCAGGAGACTTACTTGTAACCGTTACTTCCAGTGGCCTGCTTTTAGCGATGGCAGTAATAATCTGGATTGATATATTGGCCGGAACGCCCAGTTCACAGGGAACCTGGATATTTACTTGGCTTGGTGAAACAAACCAGATTGGAGCGGGAGTGCCGTCAAAGGTGACTACCGTTCCACCAAGTTGCCTGGGTAGGGGCAGGCTCACTGCTCTAGTCGTAATTGAACTTAAGTTTTTTCCAAAAATGGTTGCCAATGAACATGGCGAAATGCTGTTTTTAAAACTAGCTGCATTTACCAGAGAATCTATTGTCGGTGTATTATCGCTTGGCTTTGCCAGAATTTCCAGAGTAAATTTTCTAAGTTGATTGCCTAGCTGGAGGTAGGCATCGTGAACCCCGACGGGAAAATTGGGGATATAGTACCTCAGCTTATCGCCAACGATCCCTAGGTCAATTGATGATCCGTTTACTGTTAGTCTTACGGATAATCCCGGACTGATACAGTCGGAACAGGCGGTTGATAGATCGCCTGGCATTCCAGATACTATTGATGGCCCATATTCCGGCCGAAGTATGGCGTAGACAGATTTACCGGAAAAGTTAGATTTTACTAGCAGGTATATTCTCCCTGCCGATTCAATAATTTGTTCAATCTGCCCATCCAATTCAGCGTACGGCAGTTTAATTAGTTTACCTTCACCATCTTTGATTCTAAATACGCCATCATTATTACCGGCATTCATTACGAAGTAGAGCGAGCCATCATTAGAATAGGCGTGGCCTCTGGACGTGGTGATTGGGTAACCATCTATGGTCTTGCCGTGTAGAAGATTTTCTTCTACATCCGAGTCATCCCGGAAACGACTGAAACGGAATTCTCCGGTTCGCGGATTCCTATATGAAATGGCTACGGAATTTTCATTTGTCCGCAGGCCTCCTTCGTTCGCAACGTCCATCATCTCTATATTTGACAAAATTAGCTTTATCAAACGATCCGATCCTGTTCTATATACTAATTCTGTCTTGACATTACGGAATCCTTCATAGTACCAGAAGTTATTTTTAGTTGTTTCTCCCAGAGATCCTCTTTCTACAACCAATCTTTCAACCAGTGTTCTATCATATGGAATAATCATTGCTGTTAATTTATTATTAGAAAGTTCAAATATATGTGTTATCAAGTCGCTGTTTATGCCGAACGGCTTCTTGCTTGTAAATGCAACCAGAGTAATCCTGCCGCTAGCGCCGATTCCCAAAGAGTAAGCGTGAAAAAAATACTCTTTTTGATTAGAACCGTCCAGGGCGAGATAATTTATCTCATCTCCTATTTTCAAAACAGCTTTTATCTTGCCACCCTCATATTTAGCTAGGTGGGCGAATTTTGGCGTCCTAGAAGTAAATGTCTTCGGATCGTAAACCGGAAAATACAGAACATTTGTGTCGCCGGCAAGCCACTCATTCTGGCTATGAAGAGTAAGCGGAGCGATCTCTATATTAGTATTGCGTACCAAGGGCGTTATTGACGCGCTACTATCTCTTTTAAAAATGGCAGTATTAATTAGGTCTTGACGGCCCAGATAGTAGTAACCGCCGTTTCTGTCGGAAGTTGCCGATATAACGGCTTTTGCCTCATTCACTAAGATAGCCTCTTGCCCCAAAAGAGCAAGCGGTACAAGGAAAAACGCAAGAGTTGTAAACAGTCTCATGATTGACCTCCCATCTTATGTTATAATTGTAAAGGATGCAGAGCTACTTATATAGTATATATTAAATTAAGCATATGTCAATGATACGGAGGCTTCTCAACAATCCGCGTTCTATTTATTTATTGTTGGTAATTATTTTTTTGGCCGTCTTTTTTATTTTTCTTAAGTATGGGCTTGGAGAACGCGGTGGTAATATTGATATGAGTAAACTGCCGGCCGAATTTTTGCCTTCATCTCAAATGGAGATCTCATATTATAAGGTCAAAGACTCTTCCGACTATCGTCTTTTTACCGGTGAGACGTTGGGGACAGGCGCTAGTTATGAGTCGGAGAAGCCGCTAAAAGAAACCGTAGCCGATATTTATAAAGAGATTGGCGCCAATGGCTGGATAGCAACAGCCGGTTCCGGCCAAGATGAGAATAAGACATTTTTTAAGTTAGCCAAAGGCCAACAGCGTATCTTTGTGGTGGTTACACAGATTAACAAAAATAGATCGCGGGTTATTATCGTGCCGGTAGACCAAAATTAAGCATGCTCCCTATCCAACTCAAAATTCAAAGAAAAAAATTATTAATTTCGGCATTTTTGATTTTATTTGCGTGGACGGTCTTTTTTTCCGCAGTTTTGGGGATCAGACAAGTAGGGGCAGCTTCTCACCTTTGGGAACCCGGCCGAAACTATCTTGGCGTGGGGCAGAACGCATTTATCGGCGTTTCTAATCCGGAAACATGCAAGTCTGCTCAAGCCAGTAACCTGTCAAATCCACCTGCCGGTGGTTTTGTAACTCAATCAAGTCTAGACAACGGTAATATCGCGCCTAACTTTCAGGGGGTTACTACTAATTCAGGCAATCTTTTTTTGAACAGTACGGTGTTTCCCAAAGACAGAGGAACTATTTTTATCGCGCAGGGCGCGACTTTAGCAGGTAATAGTTCGTTTATCGCCGGTCCGGAATGTCTGAACGAAGGTGTTAATAGTGTCACCTATCTGGATAGCGCTACAGTAACATGCAATGGCGGAGCTTCCGTCCAGACAATACCGGCAAACCTAGTTAACGGCAAAGCAGATTTCCCGATACCTAGCGGCAGTGAAAGTTGTCAAATCACTTATAATTTTCTCTTATATCAGCCGGAGAATAATTGCGCAAGCAGTGGCACCTGTCCGCCTCTCGTCAGTAATGTTTGTCCGGTTAATCCGTACAGTGTTTCTTTGAACGATGGTAATGCTAACGATCCTGCTACCAAGGGTCATATAGTCATTTATCGGGGCGACGCGGGTTCTGCCGGTTATAAGATCTACAGAAACGGCGCCGGCGGTTATAATATAACTATTTTAGGCTGTCTTCCGGGTTCCAGTTGTAGCGGAAGTTCTGGCAGTTTTTTTAAAGCTTCAGATGAATTTCCGGCTGATCATGCAACAAATATACAAACAGGCTCCGGCACGCCGCTCGGCGATTATTTGCAGAATGTTCTTATAGAAGATGTTGGGAATCCCGGTTGTCGAGTAACCGCTAATACTCTCGTTACCGTCAAACCCTCCCGCAAAAGCGTTTGCGATGGTACTTGGCGCGCGATTCCTCCCGCGCCGGTACCTTATCAGGCTTTTTCAAATCCTGTAGCCCTTTTCAATAATGGAGCAAGCAATTTTGACAAATATATTAAAGCAACTTATGACGGGCAACATTTAAGTTCTACTTGTAGCGCTTGGGTTTCCTCTACCAGGCAAAAAAGATGCGACTACTTGAATGGCATAAGCGATACCTGTACTTGGGACATGCCTCCGGCCATGGAATACACCGTTGGTTTTCCTGCTAGTTGTCCCCCCCCGGTCTATGGATGGGGCGCAAATTCTGGTTCGATTGGGGCTGGTTCTTCTGCTACCGATGCCGCGGGCAGGACATATGAGGTGCGAAGAGTTATTCCATATCCGCCCCTGCCTTCCGAGAATAACAGTATGGAATACAAATGCTCTAGTCCGGTCATCACTTTGTCTGTAAGCTTGACGGCTGATCCAAACTCTGGTTCGTCCCCATTAAATTCAGATCTCGATGCCGATGTCAGCGGCACAGCTACCGGCACTATCAACTACAGCTTCTGGTGGAATTGTACCGATACTTCAACTAGTGTTGCCACGGTTACAACTGCCTGTGGCTCTCTACCCGTGCCATCTAGCGGCTCCTGTGCCAGTAACGCCAACGGTTACAAATGTCTTGCAACAAACGATGATGAGGAAGAGGTTAGTCATGTATACACCTCCAGCTCAACCGCCAAGGTTATTGTTGAAAGAGGCACCGCCCTTCCCGCCGAAGCCAGAGCTACGGTTACCATCACCAACTCTCCTCCAACCGCTTCCAATGCAATCATTACCCAGCCTGACTACTGCACCACCGGCCCATCAGCATTTGTCGGTTGGACTTATTCCGACCCCAATGGCAATCCGCAGTCTGCTTATCAAGTCCAAGTTGACGATCAAGGTTCGTTTAACTCTCCCGAAGTTGATTCCGGCAAAATATTGAATAGCGGCACTTCCTACTTTACCGGCAACGGCGTTCCGCCGTGGGCTTGGGATATTACCTACAGAGCCAGAGTCAGAGTCTGGGACTCTCTTGACGCTGTTTCCGGTTGGACCACATCCAGTACCTGGAAAACCCCTAAACACGCCTACCCTCTGGTTAACTTCATCTGGGTGCCCCTTCTCAATCCTTCAGCCAATCAGTTGATACAGTTCACCGATCAGACCACATTCTATGATACCAGTGGTGTCGGTCAGCGTGGCTGGAGCTGGTTATTCAAGGCTCCCGCCGGCAGTCCCAACTCTACTTTGCAAAACCCGACCTATACCTACGCCGCCAACGGCACCTACTCCGTCAGCGATACCGTTACCGACAAAGACGGCTACGTCTGCTCTCTTACCAAACCCATCAATATAGACCGGCCCATACCCGTTTGGAAAGAAGTGAGCCCCCGTTAGAAACCAGCCATAGGTCGGCTTCTAACTTGGCAGGTCGAGGTAGAACAGTGAGGGACGGGAAATTATAAATCAAAAACCCAGCATGCCGTGCTGGGTTTGTTAGTTGTTTTTGCGCAGTTGGGCTTATGGGTCAATGCCAAAGTCGTAGCCTGCTGCCAGCATACCATTGGCTGGGCAGAAGACATATTCGCCGGCTGCGAGATCACCTTCAAGTTTTAGTATATATTTTCCGAGTGCTACTTCTTTCGCCGAGAACTTTAATGTTTTTTTGTCATCAAAGCCCATGCTAGGTCCACCAATACGCATACCGCCAATAGTAGTTTCTCTGGTACCAGATTTTTTATCAAGGCGAATTAATACATAACTTGCTGGGCTCGTGTCCTCTGAAAAGTCAAACAGGAATTCCGGCTTTTTATTTCGAGTCCTTACTTTAGCAGAGTCGCCATAAAGAGTTGCCTTAATTTTTGTTTT
>CAYHQI010000045.1:0-5901 GCA_964358785.1 uncultured Candidatus Saccharibacteria bacterium | reverse complement strand
TCGTGAGATATTTGGCTTTAAATCCAGGGAGGCTAAATGGGCCGAATGGAAAAGAGAGCATCCAGATATTTTCCCGATCACGGAGTTATGAGTAGACTAATAAATATGAACAGCTGGCTATTGTAAGCCAGTTTTTTGTTGGTTAAGATAAAGAAACCATGATTACTAATGCTGATCTTATTTTAAGACTCCTATTAGCCGCTGGTCTTGGCGGGGCGATTGGTTTGGAAAGGGAGCGGGCTCACAAGGTGGCTGGGTTAAGGACGCATTCGCTGGTAGCGATGGGCTCGGCGCTTTTGTCGTTGATTTCGATTTTTCTTTTTGAGAAGTATCCTTCAGTTAACGGAGTGGCTGGTTTTGACTATCATCTTATAGCCAACATTATCGTGGGTATCGGTTTCATCGGTGGTGGTGCGATATTGCGTCAGGGTTCGCGTATAATGGGCACTACAACGGCGGCGACATTGTGGCTAGTCGCCGGAGTGGGCATAGCGGCCGGACTTGGTTTTACCTATGGCGCGCTTGCGGGTGCGGCTATCGGCTATGCGATATTGACGCTTCTTTGGCAGGTGGAAAAAAGGTTGGTTCCTAAACTACCTTATAAACATATTGAAAGCGATGAAGATCGGGAGGGCGATCATGTTGAATGAGAGCTCATCTCAACAATATCCTTTCGCCTGCAATTCCATTATTTTGACTGCAAAAACTTCAGATTTCGTCGAAATAGTATCAACTATTCCTCCTCAATTTTCAGCTTTTTCGTTCAAAATCATGAAATTTCGTCATGAAAAATATTGTTGAGATGAGCTCCAAGTTCGACAAAACTTTTTGGTTGGGTACGGCAACTCTGGTCGGTGGTACCATCGGTGTCGGAGTGTATGGGATGCCTTTCGCATTTCAAAAAGCCGGCTTTTTAGTCGGATTTTTATTTTTGGCTGGTCTTAGCGGATTAATGCTTTTAACCAATTTGTTATACGGTGAAATTATTTTACGAACAGAAAGTCGGCATCAGCTAATTGGTTATACCCGCAAGTATTTGGGAGGAGCCGCGGCCAAGATAAATCTTTTTACGGTTATGCTCGGATCCTACGGGGCACTTATCGGCATAATAATTATAAGCGGTGGGTTTCTGACTAACATTTTTACCGTCTGGTTTCGTATTTCACCAGCCGGCTGGAGTACTATCTTCATTGTTGTGACGGCAATTTTTATTTTTCGCGGATTACGAACAGTTTCCAGGATAGATTTTTTTACGATGTTGATATTTGCCGGAGTGGTTTTGGCGATTGGATTATGGGGAGCTGGCAAAATCCAGTACGATAATTACACTTTAGCGGCAAGAGATTTCTGGTTTTTGCCGTTCGGAATAGTAATGTTTGCGCTTAATGGTTTTTCTGGGGTGCCGTTGGCAAGAGAAGTTTTGGCTGGCCGAGAAGATAAATTGCGTAGAGCGATTTTTGTCGGCACTCTGATTCCCGCCGTCCTTTATTTAATTTTTACCGTGATAGTTGTCGGATTGTCGGGCGAGGCTACATCGCCGGATGCTGTGTCGGGGTTGTCATTTCCGCTCGGAGCGGGCATCGTTCTTGTCGGCTCGTTTTTGGGATTCATGACCTCCGCAACTATTTTTTTGAATCTTGGGACATCAATGAAAGAATCCTTCCAGCAAGACTTTCGTTTCAAGCGTCGCTGGGCATGGTTGCTGACTGTTTTACCGCCTTATTTTCTCTATCTCTCTGGCATTCGCAATTTCATTGATATAATTAGTTTGGTTGGCGGCGTGGCGGTAAGCATAGAGATGGTAATTTTGATTTTCATGTATGCTAGCGCCCGCAAACACGGTGAGCGTGTGCCCGAGTATTCAATTCGTTTGCCTCTGCCAGTTTTATATCTGATGATGCTCATCTTTGCCGCCGGAGCGGTTTATACGGTGATAGTTAAGTAATACGCTAGTGACCATAGAATAATAAAGCTCCGACCAGCAAGCTGGTCGGTATCAAGCGGAATTCTTCCGAAGCCGAATACCCTCCTTCGCTCGCCTTCGGCGAGCTTCGGAAGGGTTATTCTCCTTTAACGCCTTCATCCGACCAACAAATTGGTCGGTATTCGGCGAAGGAGAATAAAAATAAAAACAAAAACTCACCAGAAGTGGCGAGTTGGATGAATAAATATATTTAATTGGAATCCCTAATTTTTTATTTATTGATTTTTTCTATCCCGGTGCAGGCGCGGGTGATTTTGTATGAGTGGACGCGACCGTTTAATCAATGGACGAGTGCGTATTTGTATGGAACAGACATATTACTCGGCCTGTTGTTAATTTTTGGGTTGATGCGAAGCTTAAAAATCAACAGTGGCCGAATTTTCAATTTTGCCTACTCCGCCGAAGCAGCTTCGGCTGCGAAGGCCGGGCAATTTTCAATTTTCAATGAATTTTCAATTTCTAAATTTCTAAATTCTTCTTCGTTTTGGCTCGGAGTATTTTTTGCAATTTCGGCAATTTCTATATTCAATTCCCGAATTATCGGACTGTCGTTTTACCAATTACTCAAACTGGCCGAGTTTATCGGTTTTTATTTTTATTTGAGGATGAATCTTGGCAAAATTTTTAGTTTTCAGGGTGTGTTGGTAACGATAATCGCTTCGGGGTTTTTCCAAGCAGTGATTGCTATTGTTCAATATATCAAACAGGAGAGTATCGGCTTGCGCTTATTGGGTGAAAGTCCATTATCAATTAACGCGATCGGAGTGGCGGTTTTTGTTGCCGATGGCGTTAAATATCTGCGTGCCTATGGTACGACCCCGCACCCTAATGTGCTGGCGGCTTGGCTATTTGTTGCGATTTTCGCGTTTTATTTTTACTTTTTTTACCTCGGTAAAAAAAGTAACCCTTCCGAAACCCAGCCTGCTATTTTTGCAGGCTGGGTGAAGGAGGGTGCGCCGCTGGCTATTTACGCAGTTTTGTTATTCGCGTTCTTTTTTACTTTTTCGCGGGTGATTATCGGGCTTTGGCTTGTGGGCATAGCGGCCCGATTATTGATCGCATTTTTAAGAAAAGATTTGCGCGGTTTTTTTGCGGTAGCAAAAAAGCCGTTGTTGACGCTTTTCATTACCACGGTTGTCGTGGTTGGCGCATTTTTTGTTATGTTTTGGCCGCAGGTTAAGTCGCGGATATATATATCGGCACAGGAGGAAGCCGTTACGCAGAGAGTATTTTACAATAAGCTTGCCAGTTCGGTTGCTGCCAGCCATCCGTTATTGGGCGTAGGTATTGGTCAGTTCATACCCGGCATGATTACCAAATTTAAAAATTTGCCAGCCGTTGCTTATCAACCGGTTCACAATATTTATTTACTAATTGTCAGCGAGACTGGTTTTCTTGGCCTCGGTGCATTTTTGCTGTTTCTATTTTTTGTTTTTTGGCGATTTATTCACGTGGCTGATTTTAAAAAACTCTATACTTTTTCTTTTTTAATTTTTATTTTTTCCTTTTTGTTGATCGGTCTTTTTGACCATTTTCTCTGGACCTCCCAGCAGGGGAGTCTGATCTTTTGGATGGCGTTGGCATTGCTGAGTATAGATTTTAGTTGAATGTGGGTGTTGCCCGCCTAAATTTTTGGACATGTTAAAAATTCTGCACCTGGGGTGTTAATCCGAAAACTTAGGCGGGTGTTGATAAGATTTGGTAAGCGAACAGTTTTTGTGCTATCGTTAACTATACAAATGAGGACTACTAGAAAACTGGGTTTTTGCTTACTTTTTGGAGCTTTTTTGGTCATTTTGCCGACGGCTCACGCTTCTGCCGATAGCGGCAGATATTTTGTTAAATCAACTAAGGGTTTTTGGAAAAATGCTTTTGGAGTAAGGCATTCTTTTGACGATGGATTCAGCGCTGACCTTTCAGACTTCCAGATTCGTTTGGCTAAGATGCTTGGAGTTGCTATAGAACCGATTACGGTGCTTCAGATTCTACCAGATGATCCAATCGCCTCGTCAGCGCCGAACGTTGACCCAAGTTCAACACCGGAATCCACCACAACCCCAGTTACAACCAAAATCCCTCCGGTCAGGAGCATTAAAGGCAAGAGTGGCGCCATACGCTATCTCCCATCAGATCAGACACCCTGGGGAGTCGAGGTGATTTATAACGACCCGAGTATCGTCTTTGCCTCTGGAGGCGCGGGAGTTAATGTAGCTATCTTAGATACCGGTGTTTATTCAGCCCATCCTGATCTAATTAGGCGTATTTCGCAGTGTAAAGATTTTACTAACTCTAGGTTCCCCGTTGTTAACGGTAAGTGCGAAGACAAGAATGGCCATGGCACTCATGTTGCCGGTATTGTAGCCGCAGATGCCGGAGCTGATAGCAGGGGTCTCTATGGTATCGCACCGGAAGCAAGTCTGTTCATATATAAAGTCTGTGGAGCCAATGGTTCTTGTTATGCTGACGATATCGCTGCAGCATTGAACATGGCCGCTAGCGAAGGTGCTCGCATAGTTAATATGAGTTTCGGTTCTGATCAGGAGTCGCCGCTTATAAGAGATGCCATTACTGCAACTGCGGCTAAGGGTTTACTGCTTGTGGCCGCGGCTGGTAACGATGGGCCATTCCCGGACAGTATTGATTATCCCGCCGCCTACTCGTCTGTTGTAGCCGTCGGTGCCATTAATCAGTTATTAGCGGTAACTAATTGGAGCTCGCGTGGTATCAATTCGACTACCGAGCCTTGGGTTATTGAACATCGTGATATTGAATTTGCCGCTCCAGGGGAACAAATAGAATCAACGTGGAATAACGGTGGCTATACCATGCTTTCCGGCACATCCATGGCTTCGCCGTTTGTGGCCGGTTTAGCTGCTAAGTATTGGCAAACAGACGCGCTTGATCCGTTATCTGCCACTCGCGACTTTGTACACTCGTTAGTAACCGATATACTCCCTGTGGGCGATGATGATGCGTCAGGGTTTGGGTTACCGCAAGTAAAGTAGAAAGTTCATCAAGTTCATCAAGTTTTTCAAGAATCCTCCCTAACTTTATAAACTTTATAAACTTGATAAACTTTTAACTAGCAGTGGTCAATCGCGTAATCCGTCATCTCGTAATATCAGACTTTTTTCTCAATTTTGCTTTCGGCCTATTAGCGCCGATTTTTGCTATTTTCGTGCTCCAAAACATAGAGGGCGCTTCGTTGCGGGTAATCGGTTTGGCCACGGCTTGTTATTGGATTGCGCGTACCGCCACAACTGTTCCGCTGTCGCGTTTTATGGACAAGAAGAACGGTGAACGGGACGAGTATTATTTCATGATCGTCGGTTCTTTTCTGATGTCATCCCTGCCGCTTTTTTATATTTTGTCTTCTCTGCCATGGCATATATATTTGATTCAGTTTTTGATGGGCTTGGCTAATTCAATGGCTATTCCAGCCTGGAGGATATTGTTTACTGATCATATTGATAGAGGCCGTACCGGCTACGAGTGGTCATTGGAAGATATTGCTATAGGTGCGTCTGTCGGCGCCAGCGCCTATCTTGGATCAATCCTGGCTGACAAATTCGGTTTTGAGATTATTTTTATACTACTGACGCTACTTGGTTACCTTGCCACGGCGATTTTCTTGATTCCGCTTAAAAGTGAGGCTAAAACTCTGTCGCAGTTTCGTCGCGAGGGTCGTTGGGAAGCTTTGCGTCTCAAGCGACGGCAACCGGTTCCGCCCAAAATGGACGAGACACACTAAAGCAAGCCCGACAGCACAAAAATTTCACTCGCCGTACTGCCTTTTGGGAATTAGCTCACCCCTCATCACTTCTCGAGACGTTCCGTTTTACGACCCCAGCGTGGCGTAACATCACTGCACTTTTTGTCTCGCCTCGCTCGTTGTGGTGTAGTTTACCACCCACAAA
>CAYHQI010000044.1:0-5960 GCA_964358785.1 uncultured Candidatus Saccharibacteria bacterium | reverse complement strand
ACCCAGCTCGCGTAGCTTTTTAATTGGCGAACAGCCAAACCCTTCCCACCTTCTCCAGCAGGAGGATAAGCCGAGCCGACATCGTATATTATTCTATTGTCTCTAATAGTATGGACTATATCTTCACCCGATCAAAGCACTGCTTTGATTTAGGGGTTGGCATGTTAATATTCTTAAAAAAGAATAATAAAACCTTTTAAGGTTAAGTCTCTACGGGGTCATTACACAAGCTTATATTCCATTGATTTTGGAATGTATCGACGAATCAAATCGCAAAATCTTTTTGCATCAGCACTAGCTATTCTGATTCTCTCATAAATCTTATCTTTATTCAGAGTGGAACTGATACTAAATCTAAATTTTAGTAGGTTTTGTAGTCTAATCTGATCTGAATGAGAAAATTGCTGAGTGTTGAGGTATAAAGAATTTCTACTTTTCGATCCATCGTCCATGAACCAAACCGCTAAACCTAAGTCATCTATAATCAAATCTTTTGGAATTATTTTTTTCTTATCTTGATAAAACTTAACAAACAGTTCTGTGATTTCGGGTAGGCATTTTGTATAAAATCTATAAGCGATTCTATTACCGTTGCCGTTTCGAAATTTAGGCCCATTTTTAACAATAGTTCTCAAAATATCATACTTCCAATTGACGTAATCTTTTTGTTTAGCAGAATGATTTATTTCCAAAAATGCATTCTTTCTTTTTGGAATAATTCTCAAATAGCCATCACCTAAAATGGTTCCGACTATTAAAGAAAATTGTTCTTGCGTAAGACTTCCCACGGTATTATCGTTTAATTATATTTTAACATAAATTAAAGGCGATTTCACCGTTATAAGCCAAATTTTTGTCCTTCGATTGATTCAGGACAATCCTGAGCTTGTCGAAGGTATTGGTATGAGATTACTCTCATAGCACCCCGATTTGAGGTGCCGAACACTGCCGTCGCTAGGGCATTTATTTAATCCTATTTTTTCAAATAGAGTAGACTATATCACGCGCTCGCCATGGCAAGCGCCCAGCGTATTATAGTTAACCATTGATATTATCGCATCGTTAACTATCCTGCTCGAATGAGCAAAGTCGTTACGGGGAAAATTTATAAAGCATTGATGGTAAAATATATGGCCGAACAATTTTTATAAGTCTTGGCATGCTTCTCTGATAAAATCTAATGCGAAAATATTGCCTATCCTTGTTGACATTAGCATCAAGGTCAAATTTTTTCTTCAGCACACCACAAATTGTTTCGTGCTCTTTGTGGCTAAAACTTTGTGAATTTATCTTCACGCACTTACTGGTTCCTAATTCATTTGTTCCGTCATCCATAAGCCACGTTGCTAAAATTAGTGGATCAAATATCTTTTCTAGAAATTTGCCTGGAAAAATCTTTTTGCCGTTCCTATAAAATAGTTTTCTGAGGCTAAGAAAATATGGATGCGAAACTGTCCTAAAATACATTTTGATTGTATTCTCTCTGGTTTTATAGGTTTTTGGCTGAGAGTTAACAATATTCTTGAGAATATTATATTTCCATAGAACATACTCCTCTTGGCTTTTGCCATGATGTAACCTCAATGAATATCCCATCGTCGTTTTGTCTAGATAACCATCGCCAAGCAACGTGCCGACAATTACTGAAATTTGTTTATCGGTAAGTTTTGTTTTTCTCATTAATTTTATTTTTTGATTTTCCATTTTTTGCTTTACAAATAATCTTCCCACGGTATTGCCGTTTGATTTATATGTTAATTTTAACATATTTAGTGGCGCGACACCACCGGTTTTTGTAACCAAAATCAAGTCGGTTTCACCGTTATAAGCTGATTTAATGAGCGCCCCAATTGACGCTCGGGCAGTACCAGCCTGTTATCCCCGGAGTAGCTTTTGTCTCTTGATTGTTCGCGGTCCTACGACCCACGAACAGTTCACTAACACCTGCTTTCGCATCTGAGCGACACATCCGTCTTTCAGTTAAGCTGGCTTGTGCGTTTACACTATCGCTGCGATTTCCATCCGCAGCTAGCCAACCTTAATGTAGGCCTCCGTTACTCTTTAGGAGGCTGCAGCCCCAGCAAAACTACCCACCAGGCACTGTCTTGGTGTAACCCTAAAAAAGACAAAACAAAAATCTCCACCACTTGAAGGTTTTACTTTTTGCTTTGTGCGCCCTTTTAGGGTCACACCAGTTAGAGTTACAAATTTTACAGATGACTGTTTCATTGTCGCCTCCATCGTATCCGAAAACACGACTTCAAAGGCTCGCCACTACACTACGCAGTAAAACTCGTAACCCAATACCAAGCTATAGTAAAGCTTCCGGGGTCTTTCCGTCTTGGTGCGGGTAGTCAGCATCTTTACTGACATTGCATTTTCACCGGGCTATTGGCTGAGACAGTCCCCCAGTCGTTCCGCTATTCATGCGCGTGGGAACTTACCCCACAAGGAATTTCGCTACCTTTGGCACTTATATTATCCTTCTGTCGCCAGAAGGGTTGGACTCTATCTTCCCTTCGATTCGCCTTTCGGCTTCACTCGGGGTCTGACGTAGGTCTCTGGGGATTCTTTGTAGCATCAATTAATATGTTTTTTTCTATCTCCGAAAAAATAAATTCTTTGGAGTATTTTCTCTGTTTTCCCTGTGCATTCATCGTATGGGCCAACGAAACTAATCGTTTGAAACCCGATACTGTCCAATGTTCTCTTTGTTCCATTGCCATGAGTATCTTTTTAAATTTAAGATAATCATTTTGTTTTACTACTAATGGATATTTATCGAAGAAGGGAATTATTTTTTCAATAATATTTCTCCGAGAATCTACACTGAAGTTTAGTACAGGATGTATCCCAGATTTTCTATAAATAGAACCGGTTTGGAATACAAATTTACATAATTCTAATACATACCGATAATTTTGATGCTGATATACCTGAAATACGGGATTAATCATCCACCCTATTTTATGAAAAGGATGTTTGATAATCGCGACACTGAAACTTCCTTCTCCATCGACAAATCCAGCAATGAATTGATTCAATTGCTTTCTTTTACCGTGAAAAAGATGCTGCAATATCTCTTCAGGGGTCATACTACTTGTATCCATGTTTTTAGGATACTACAAAGTCTTTCCTGCTGATTACCTGCACTGTTACATTATCACCTACTAGGTAGTAACAGATACACCAGGCGTTCCAGCATATGGTCAGATTTTATAATCGCCCTCTTGTTTGCCAACAACTGTTGGCGGTAGCGAGAGCCTACGATTATAGTTATCGCCGTCGTTCACTGGCGCTTCGGGCGTCAGCAGTAAACCTTGCGGCCTACCACCTCTACCGTTAACGTTCCAGCACTGGACAAGCGTCACCCTGTATACGGCGCCTTTCGGCTTAGCACAGAGTTGTGTTTTTGATAAACAGTCGCCAGGGGTCGTTAGTTGCAGGCCGCGCGCAGCGCGCAAGTCAAAAGTTTATCAAGTTTATAAAGTTATAAAGTTTTTGGATTTACTTTATGAACTTTAAGAACTTTCAACTTTATGAACTGCGTGCTACGCACGGTCAGGCCTTATACCGAAGGTACGGCCACTTTTTTGCCGAGTTCCTTAGCCAATAATCACCCGTTCGCCTTAGTGCATTTACACCTGCCCACCTGTTTCGGTTTTAAGTACGTTTTCCATATAGATAATTTTAGAAGTTTTTCTTGGAAGGCTCTTCATTGAAATTCTCGGTTACCCGAGTTTCTTCAAGTTCCGAATTATGGCATTAAAGCCAGCTCTGCAGATTTTCTGGCAAAGCAATCCTGAAACCCAAAAACGGAAATCCAATAATCCGCTCCAACTTATATCCTCCGTCACTCCATCAATCCATATGGAAGGGCCGGAATATTAACCGGCTTAGCATCGGCTTCCCACGCCCGAAGGCGCGGTTATCCTTAGCGTCGCCTAACCCTCCGATGATTGACATTGCGGAGGAAACCTTAGGCTTTCGGCGGTGATGGTTCTCACATCACTTGTGGTTACTCATTCCAACATTCTCTCCTCCAAGCGCTCCAGCATGCCTCGCGACACACCTTCACAGCGGCTTGAAGTGCTCCCCTACCGTACGGAAATTTCACAAAGGACCCGAAACACTATGTGCTTCGGGGGGTGGGCCAGGGTGGATTTGAACCACCGACCTCCGACTTGGAATCAAGCCGGCGCTCTCACTAACTGAGCTACTGGTCCACACACTGGTGGCAGAAAGACAAGGGAGACTCGAACTCCCATACTCCTCAAGGGGAGATCTTACCCCTGCGAGAGTGGCCTCTCATCTTTTAGATCATTGTCTTTTGTCTGCCAAAAACTTCCTTTGTGAAATTTCCGTACCCACGCATTCGGTACTATGCTTAGCCCCGATGAATCTTCGGCGCACCCTACCTTGCCGTGCCTCACTTCGCTCGTCACGGAATTATAAATTTAAAATTATAAATTTTAAGATTGATTTATAATTTACAATTTAATTTTTATAATTCGTGTCGAACGCAGTGAGACACGGCCTCGAGTAGTAAGCTGTTACGCACTTTTTAAATGATGGCTGCTTCTAAGCCAACATCCTACCTGTCTAAGGCAGAGTACTTCCTTTAACACTTAGCATAGATTTAGGGACCTTAAGCGGTGGTCAAACGGCTAATCCCGTCGCGACCGTGAAGCTTTGCCCCCACGGTCTCACTACCTGTCATTTTTGAGACCTCCTTTGTAATAACTTTTCTACTGCAACTTTTAAATTTTAGCTACAGCTTCATAAAAACTCTTCGACATAGCACAAGCCATGCCTCATCGTTTTTATTTCGCTTCGCTAAAAATTTTAAACTTTCGTTACGAAAATTATCACAAAGGAGGTCTCCACAATGGTATTCGTAGTTTGGTTGGTAAGCCTACTCTTGCGAGCACGGCAAACCATCCAGAGCTCTACCCCCACTGCTACTAACAGGCGCTGCCCCTAAAGGCATTTCGGGGAGAACCAGCTATTACCAGGTTCGATAAGCTTTTCACTCCGACCCACAGCTCATCCGATGATATTGCGCTATCAACCAGTTCGGTCCTCCACTCTTCTTTCGAAGAGCTTCAACCTGGCCATGGGTAGCTCACCTGGCTTCGGGTCTTTTACAAGCGATTCCCGCTCAGATTTTTAGAAACTTGACTGATAAACTATATTATGTATAATCATGATACCTCTATAAATTAAAGGAGATTCTAAATGATCATTAAAAATGAGGATTTCATAGTAAGAATTAATCTTGGCCCACCATCTAATTGTTCTGATCTGGCGTCGGAAGAAAGAAAATTTGTAAAAGTGACCATCACCGCCAAGACAGCAAAAGGACAAAAAAAGCTTGCAAGATTAAATTTCGAAGACAAAAGATTTTGCTGGGTTGATAGGTCTAAAAAATCTTTATCAATCAAACATTATGCTGATGCATAATACTGAAACTCATTTTTTATAACGGCTTGTGCCGTTTTTTATTTTTAGAGTTTGGCTGAATAATGCCTTATAGCACCGTCAAAAGGGTGGATTGTCCCGATTCTGTTTACAGAATCGAGGATCCTCGATTTTCATGAATGAAAATCGGGACATGGTCGCCGAGCAGTATAATTTTACTCACTGCGAGACGAACCCACGCTTTTGACGGAATGCAGTCGCCTCGCTGGGGCGACAAGTGGTGATAGAAGGTATTATTCAGCCAAACTCAAGTCAAACTTATTTCCAAAAATCTGAGCGGGTAAGTCGCGCTTTTAACACTCGGTTTCCCTACGGATGCGCCCTCTCGGGCTTATCCTACCACTTGTAAAAACTCGTTGGATCATTCTTCAATAGGCACACGATCACGCGCTTCGCGCGCAAGTTACAAGTTTATCAAGTTTATAAAGTTATAAAGTTTTTGGATTTACTTTATGAACTTTAAGAACTTTCAACTTTAT
>CAYHQI010000043.1:2510-6000 GCA_964358785.1 uncultured Candidatus Saccharibacteria bacterium | reverse complement strand
GTATTAAGGGCGGAGGCCATAGAGGTTTGTGCGGATTCCAAAAGAGTGGATTGCATGGCTTGCGAGCAGTATAATATTCGTCACTGCGAGCAAAATCCACGCTTTTGAAATAGTGGAGCGAGTCGCTGGACGAGCGCAACGTCCGCACAGGCCTCTATGGCGGAGCCCTGTTGCCAAAGTCGAATGTTGATTTCGTGGCAAGGATTTGCGATCATCTTTTAGCTACGATATTCTTCTTATAAACCTCCAAATTATCCAACACAATACCCGTTCCTCTAGCCACGCAAAGCAATGGATCATCGGCAATTCTGGCTGATACTCCGGTAATCCTCGTTATCAGAGTATCTATATTTTTAAGCAACGCCCCGCCGCCGGAGATTACTATGCCCCTGTCCATTATATCCGCGCAAAGCTCTGGCGGTGTTTCCTGCAAGACATTTTTGACCGTTTGGACGATTTCACGAAGCTGTTCCTGCATGGCATCGGTTATCTCATTGGATGACAATTCTATGGTCGTGGGGTAACCTGTGGTTAGGTCTCGGCCACGGACATTAATCTTTTCCTCGTTAGTTTGTTTGACGGCATTCCCGATAGCTATTTTTATCAATTCGGCAGTACGTTCGCCAATGGCCAGGCCATGTTTTTTCTTAACGAATTCTACTATCGCCTGATCGATCTTGTTGCCGCCGACTCGGGCTGATGACCAACTGACGATTCCGCCTAAACTTATTACCGCTACATCGGATGTGCCGCCGCCGATATTTAAAATTAAATTACCTAGTGGACTGTTAATTGGAATTTTGGCGCCTATTGCCGCCAGAACCGGCTCTTTGACCAGATAAGTCGTTTTGGCGCCGGCATTCATCGTGGCCTCAATGACCGCTCTTCGTTCGGTTGAGTTAATACCCGCCGGCACCGACACCAATATTTCTGGTTTGTAAAAACCGAAGCGGCCGACAGCTTTGTTTATAAAGTATTTGAGCATGGCTTCGGTTATTCTGTAGTCGGCTATGACCCCGTCTCGCAGAGGTCGCGACACGATAATACTATCAGGTGCCCTCCCGATCATTTCTTTAGCGTAATTGCCAACAGCAACAATTTTGTTGTCGAGTATTGAAATGGCAACGACTGAGGACTCGTTGATTACCAATCCCTTACCCGGTACGAAGACCAGAGTGTTAGTTGTGCCTAAATCAATGCCGATTTTTTTTACAAACATGGTACTTTCGCGCTTGAGCCACGAAACCTGAAGTCTTTAGGGCTTATCGTGGCAAAGCGCCAATATCTAAAAGTCTGAATTTGTATATTGGCTATTCTTAATAGCTTTGGCAACATTTACAAGGAGTAAGTTTTGGTATAAAGTATTCGTAGTGAGAAAAAGAACCAGGCGCATACTTTTTTATATATCGGTTCTACTTTTTATATTAATCGGCTACGGCATGGTTATTTTTGCGTTGGGCTATAAATATGATTTTGTCCAAAAGCGTTTTTTCAAAACCGGATCTCTTGAATTAAGATCAAATATTTCGGTAGAGGTTTATATTAATGATGAGCTATCCGGAGGCACCTCTTTTTTAACCAATTCTTTTTCAAAGGGTCGACTCCTGCCCCGCACCTACAGAGTACGGGCTCAAAAAGACGGCTATCAGCCATGGCAAAAATTAATAAAAGTTGAGGCAGGTTTTCTGGCCAGTTTTCCCAAGGTCGTTCTGATTCCGGAAACTTTTCAGGACGAACTCGTAGCCTCAAGTTCAATTGGCAACATATCAATAAGAAAATTTGATGCTTCAAATAGTGCGGCTATTATAGGCAATAAACAAAGACTGCAGAGCATTAACCTTAAAACAGGCGAAATTAAACAGATAGAACAGCCTTCTGGCAGAACCGCGCCTTCGATTGGTGCATCGGAAACTAATTATGTATCTTCGCCGGACGAAGAGAAAACTGTCTGGTTCAATGAACGAGAACTTTGGATAAAGTGGGAAAAAGATGCCAGTTACCAACCTTTTCAGAAGGTAGGCGATGTAGAATTCGTTACTCGTCTTAATCAAAAAATCGATGATGTGCAGTGGTATAGGGACTCTGGCAATTTGTTAATTAGCGTAGGCGGTATTTTGAAATTTGCCGAGATAGACAATCGGGGTGAAATTAATATCTTCGATATTACAACCATTGCCGGTCCCTTTTATTACGATAGTGATATTGAGGCGATCTTTAAGTTTGAAAAAAATAAGTTACTAAAAATTCGCTTCGAGTAAACTTTTATCTAAACTAAAACGCCCGAATGGGCGTTTTAGATTTCAAGCTAGCGCTTCGCCCAATGTGGTGTCGAAACAATTTTGACTCGCAGGCTAGCAAAATTGTTTCTCCTGGAAACCAAGCGGTTTCCAACTTCCTCATTGGGGGAACACCCAGACGACCTCGCGGTTGCTTCGCAACATCGCTACGGCGATCTCGGCGGTCGAACGCAAAGCAGTTTGTGTTCTCCTTACGCCTCGATGCCCCGACCCCTTTCTCCCACCACAGTGGGCTAACGGATTACCGCTTCGCCCACTGTGGGGCCTTTCTGGCCTTTTTGAGGCCGTATTTGCGGCGTTCTTTTTCGCGAGAGTCACGAGTTAAATAGCCCGCCTTGCGCAGTTTTTTAGAGAAATTCATATCGAATAGAACCAAAGCACGACTTAAGCCAGTTTTTATTGCATCAGCTTGGCCGTGTATGCCGCCACCCGATACTTTGACGGTGGCTTTAAATCGGTTAAGTGATTTGAGTTTTCGTAAAGGAGATTCGACTATATTTTGTAGTGGCACCGCTTTAAAATAATCGGAATACGGCTTGCCGTTGACGATTATCAGCGCTTTTTCCTCTGAAACCTGCACATCGGTTGACTTCTTCGTGTAGACCCTAACTCTGGCCGTGGCCTCTTTGCGTCTGCCTACGGATTCAAAATATTTCTCAATATTTGAGCCATTAGTTTTAGGTTCTAGTCTGAGTTTTTGTTCTGGTTCTGGTTCCGGTATTAAAACCTTTTCTTTAATCTTCGCGACCTTGACTGCTGTCTTAGGCTTGGTCTTTGCTGAAGTTATTGCAGATTTTTTAGTTGGTGTTTTGGTAGCCATATAAAAATAAGTTCAAAGAAATTTATTGGACAAATTCAATCATAGCTCTTTTTGAGCCGTCGCCTAAACGAGATGGTAAATTAATAACTCTTGTGTAGCCTCCCTTGCGTTCCATAAATTTATCGACTATTTCTCCTGAAAGTTTTTTAGCATATTGGCGGCCCAAGCTGGAAATTAACAATTTGGTGGAGGCTAGATTTTTATTTTTAGCTCTTGTCACGAGTTTTTCAATATAAGGCCTAAGACTTTTGGCCTTAGCCTGGGTAGTATTTATTTTGCCGGTCGCTATTAAAGCCCGCGCAAGGTCGCGCAGTAATTCTTTGCGTTGCTTAGTTTCTCTTCCAAATTTTCTGTTTTTTTTCCCGTGATTCAT
>CAYHQI010000043.1:0-2410 GCA_964358785.1 uncultured Candidatus Saccharibacteria bacterium | reverse complement strand
CTTGGCTTTTTTCTTTGTCTTTGTTTCGGCCTGCGTATCTTCCTTGGGCACATCTATGTTAGTTACTACGTTGAAGTGTTCGACTAATATCTGAGCAGCTCTTTTCAGAGCTTCCTCCGGATTAATACTGCCATCGGTTTCCACATCTAGCAGGACCTTATTGTAATCCGTTCTCTGGCCAACTCTGATATTTTCAACTGTGAAGTTAACATTTTTGATGGGTGTAAAAATACCGTCAATCGCTATTTTGCCAACTCCCAGCTTTTCCTTCTGTCTTAGTTCTGCTGGTACGTAACCTATGCCTCTTTCTATCGTCAACTCCATTTCTAATTCCGTTTTTTTATTCGTTATCGTTGCTATGTGTTGATTCGGATCCACTATCTCCGCATCCGCAGAAGATTTTATATCTTTGGCAGTAACTGCTCCCTCGCTCTTAGAATGTAACATCAACAAGATCGGCTCGTCCTTAAAAACCTTGAATCTGATCTTCTTGAGATTAAGGATTATTTCAATTACATCTTCGAGGACGCCCTCAATAGCCGAGAACTCATGATCTACGCCCTTGATCTTTACCGATGTAATGGCCGCGCCCTCGAGCGAAGACATTAGAACTCTTCTCAAGGTGTTGCCTATCGTCATTCCATAGCCTGGATACAAAGGTCCGATTTCAAAAACCGCCCGGTGGCCGGTCTTAGATATTGTCCTGGGCTCTGTTGGTAGTTGGATCATCTGGGCAGGTTCTAGGTTTTAGGTTCTAGGTTTTAGAAACGATCTAACACCTAACACCCAACACCTGGCACCTTATTTTAGCGAGAGTAAAATTCTATAAGTGAGCGTATGTCCTTATTCTCTAAGCCACTGTCCTGAACTGTCGGTAAACCGGAAACTTTTATTTTCAAATTATCTTTGTCCAGCTCAAGCCATTTTGGCGTTTCATATTTTTTAATCCATTGCTGTACGGCGGTTGAAAAGTATGGTGATTTTAAGCTGCCCTCCCTTACTTGAAGAGTATCGCCCATCTTAACCTCATAAGAAGGTATGCTGATCTTCCTGCCGTTCACTAATATGTGACCGTGATTTACCACCTGTCTCGCCTGATCTCTAGATTGGGCAAGCCCTGAACGATAGACAACATTATCAAGTCTATTCTCCAGTTTTTTTATTAAAAATTCTCCGGTTTCCTGTTTGGATTTAATCGCATCTTTCACCCAATTCTTAAATTGCTTCTCCATCATTCGATATGTCTGCCTGACCCTTTGTTTTGACTGCAGTTGTTGGCCGAATTCTGACATTCGTCTTTGGTATTTCTTGCCGTGCACTCCTGGAGGATACATACGCTTAACCGTAGCCGATTTGGGTGAAAACGAACGCTCGCCTTTCAGGAAAAGCTTACTGCCGAGCCTTCTTTCTATTTTTTCTTTTGGTCCAGTATATCGAGCCATAGAGTTATCAAGTTTGTAAAGTTATCAAGTCTGTAAAGTAAAATCTTTAAAAACCTTATAACTTTTAACTTTTTACTTGCCAAGCTTGGTATTTTCTAAACTCGGCGGGGTTTTTTAGGTCTTACTCCATTGTGTGCCATTGGGGTAGAATCTATTATCGATGTTATGTTTACTCCAGCGCTTGCAATTCCTCTGATAGCGGCTTCTCTACCCGGGCCTATGCCACGTATTGACACCTTAGCTTCCTGGAAACCCAATTTCTTGGCCTTCTCTACCGCATCTTTGCCAACCAGTGTCGCCGCATAAGGTGTTGACTTGCGAGCCCCCTTAAATCCCATCATGCCGGCGGAAGAATAGGCAAAAACATTGCCGTTCGAATCAGCGACCGAAACAATAGTATTGTTGTAGGATGAAGAAATGTGCACCGTACCTTTTAGAACTTGTTTTCTAGCGCCCTTCTTATCCACGCCAACATTCCCAGCGCCGCTGCCGTTACTGTTCTCCTCACCTGAGCCGCTTGTTATAATTCTCTTTTTACCCACTTCTTCGCTCCTACGGAGCTTCTAAGTGCAGGCATTTCTTCTAGAGCGAAGAAGTGCCCTTCCGAAGCTTTAGCGTAGGAGGGCTACATTGTTCTACGTTTTTTGGTTTGAAACCTTTCTGCCAGAACCCATGGTCTTTCTGACATTACCTCGCGTAGTGCGTGAATTGGTCTTTGTCCTGCCGCGTATAGGTAGGCGTCTGGCATGCCTGGTCCCTCGCCAAGAGCCCACTTCTTTCAGTCTTTTTATATTTTCTGAAACCTCTCTCCTTAAGTCACCTTCTACCTTATAGTTGCGGTCAATTATACTTTGAATGCGATTAATCTCTTCTGTGGTCAAATCCTTGGCTCTCTTATCTCCAGATACGTTGGCAGATTTCAAAATTATTCGACTGTTTGTCGGCCCAACGCCGTATAAATACGATAG
>CAYHQI010000042.1:3049-6147 GCA_964358785.1 uncultured Candidatus Saccharibacteria bacterium | reverse complement strand
GACAAATGGCGGCAAGAGCAACGGATGAAAAAATTTCGCTGGGATTTTTGAAGTCACCAAAAAGCATCATCGGCGAAGCGCTATTGTAATATCACAAACAAACTAGAGCCAAGAGAGGGGTCGAAAAGGGGATGGGCGGTGACGGTTTTGAAGAGAACACCGCTGGGGGTTTCGACTTTGGTAACTTTGGCAATAAGCAAAGCCTCGGGCAAACCGTCGAGACCACTGGTAACTACCATGTCGCCCTCGTTTACTTCATCACTGGTCGCCACCAGATCAAGACCAAGTTGGTTTTGCAATCGGCCTTTTGTATTAACCAATGTGCGCGATTCTTGTATCCGACCGCTAATTTTAACCCGCGGATCGTCAATAAGAAGTACTAAGGCCGAATTTTCAAAAACTTGATCCACCTTACCGACTAAAATGTTGCCAGCCGCGATCAAAGGCATGGACTTCTCAATGCCATCTCGAGCTCCCTTATTAATTAAAGCGGTAGAGGTAAGAGCACTACGCTGAATATTAAAAATTTGCGCGATCATCAAATCCTCGTCCAGCCGTCTAGCCACGCCTAGCTCATCCCTCAAAAATTGATTTTCACGCTTCATGTTCTCAAGTCGCGCCAGTTCGCCGCGTAAAGCGTTGTTCTCTTCCTTTATTCGCACACTTTCATTGACTAATTCTTGGCTTTTAAAAAATCCATTGCTGAACTCGGATAATACTGGCAGGTTTTTATTTATAAAAATTCCGGGTTTAACAATAATTTTATAAAACATTTCCTGCAAAAAGTTGCCCAATAAATAATTATTCAAAAAAACAATACCCGTAACAATTATGGCGATGATGAAATATTTTTTATAAAAATTCCTAGTCACAATTTATTAGACCCGCTTCGGGCTTGTGCGTTTGGCCAAGTTCGAGGCAAAAGGCGAGAATTGAGCGAGCCATACTAAAGTATGGTAAGTGATAATCCGAGCCTTTTAACGAAGAAATTGGCCAAACCCTTGTGGCTTGAGCCGAGTCAGGCCCTTATGATTCAGGGCCTCTCGGTTCAAGCGCACAAGCCCTAGATATAGGCCTCTTTGGCAGTCCATACCAATACCGACTTAAGCGAATCGAGATGCTCAAGAACCATGCCGCATCCGCGCACCACTGCTGTCATCGGGTCATCCACAATTTTCACCGGTAGCTTAGTCTCATGACTTATAAGCTCATCAAAACCACGAAGCAGGCCGCCGCCACCCGCTATAAAAATACTCCGATTCAGCAAATCGGCAATAAGTTCCGGCGGGGTTTCTTCAATAGTACTCTTAACGGCGATAATAATGCTTCGAACTGAACGATGCATGGCCTTGCGTATTTCTTCGGATGTTATTGTCAATTCCTTAGGAAGACCGGTTAATAGATCACGACCGCGAACCTGAACAGTCAACTCTTCTTCCAATGGATAGGCCGAACCGACAGTAAGTTTAATATTTTCAGCCGTCGCATCGCCGATAAGTACATTGTGCTCCTCCCGCATATATTGAGAAATGTCAGCGGTAAGTTTATCACCGGCCATTCTCAATGACCTCGAAGCCACTACTCCGCCCATAGAGATCACAGCGACATCAGTAGTGCCGCCGCCGATATCAATAATAAGATTGGCCGCCGCGTCCTGTACCGGCAAACGCGCGCCAATCGCCGCCGCCATCGGTTCCTCGATCAAGAAAACCTCACGCGCGCCGGCATTATACGCCGCGTCCTCGACGGCGCGCTTTTCTACTTCCGTCACGCCCGCCGGTATACCGATAACCACGCGTGGCCTCGAAATAAGCGAAAAGGACTTCTCTTGCGCTCTATCAATGAAATACTTGAGCATCTGTTCGGTAACCTCGAAGTCGGATACGACACCGGCCACAAGCGGCTTCGATACCACAATATAGCCGGGAGTGCGACCAACCATTTTGCGAGCGTCTTGGCCAATAGCTAATATCTGGCCTGTCTTTTTGTTGATCGCCACAATTGACGGCTCATTGATTATTATCCCTCTGCCGCGAACATAAACTAAGGTATTGGCAGTACCCAAATCAATACCGATGTCTTTAGACCAAAAATTAAATAGTTTATCGAGCATATCAGGTAATAGGATAACAGGAATTTTAAAAAAAATGAAATATTAAAGCAACCCCGCACAATTTTTGCACCTATCCTTAAGGCGATATCCTCTCCCACGAAACCGCTATTCGCGGCCGGATATCGCAAATGCTAAATTTTACTAATCACTTAATCAAATGTTACCCATGAATACACGGCAAAAATTAAGCGGGGTTGTTATTTTTCTAAACGTACTCGTTACACTGCGTGCGTGAAAAATAACAAAAACCCCGCGGATAAATCCGGGGGTGAGGTTGAGAGTGGCGGTGCCTCCGAGAGCATCGCCACTCTCATACACGCAGATCTCTAACGGACGGCGATTCCGCCAGTTAAAAATCCGCAAAAGAGCAGGGCTTTGCGAGTGTGGAGGCATCCTCCACTCGGCAAGCCGTGAGCTGGATAGCCCACGACTCCTACGAAAGGTAGTCCGATGGCATACTCACTCGGCCCCGCAGATTAATAGACAAGAAATTTATCAACTAATCTGCGGGGCCTAAAATTCATCCAGCAAACAGTCCCGAAATACGCCCGCCTAAGTTTTTGGACTCACGCCAACGGCGTTAATTAAGAAACAGGTCCAAAAATTTAGGCGGGTATGAAAGGAACAGTTTTGGTTTTCGGGACTTTTTGCTGGAGGAAACACAAGGTGTTTCCATAATTTAAAAGGGTGGTGGGCATCTAGGTAAACCTAGACCCCACCGCGGTCCTCAACTTTTTAAATCCGTGCTACTGAGAACGTAGAATCACACGAACCGATCTGGAAAGCTTCTTTTTAGGAAACTCCAGCAAAATAATCACAAAACATTATGATTATTTTGCTGGAACCAAAACCATAGTCTTGGCAAAAAATGGGTGGAAGCGCCGGATGGAATCGAACCACCGATTAAAGGTTTTGCAAACCTCCACCTTTCCACTTGGCTACGGCGCCTCAAAAAAAGAGCGAATTTCAAAAAAAATCTGTACCG
>CAYHQI010000042.1:0-2949 GCA_964358785.1 uncultured Candidatus Saccharibacteria bacterium | reverse complement strand
CCACTTGGCTACGGCGCCTCAAAAAAAGAGCGAATTTCAAAAAAAATCTGTACCGGGCGTCTTTGCAGTTCGCATTAACGCCCGGCAATCCCCTTTTTTACTAAGTGGAGGGAATACACCACTTTGCTGCTGGACTTGACACTCAAGCTCTATCCAAGGGTTGCCCCATGAATAACCTTTTACGAGTCCTCAAAACCCAGCAAAATGCCAAAAAATCAACATTTTCAAGCATTTTGCTGGCCTCGAACTAATCGAAAGACTAGGTTCAACCTCACCATGTCTTAAATTATAACAAATTACTAGTTACTTCGTCAATAGGCACCATTTTCATCTCTTTTTCGTTCCTCCTTTTTACCTCAATAGCATTCTTCCGTAAGGTCTTCTCGCTGACCACTAGCCTGATTGGACAACCAAGCAAGTCAGCATCGGCAAACTTCTCGCCGGCTGTTTTATCAGTTCGGTCATCATATAATACTTCTACGCCATTATGCAAGAGCTTCTCAAATAATTCATCCCCCGTTTTTTCCACCCCGGACAATGCAATCAAGTGCGCACGAAACGGCGCCACCGCTTCCGGCCAGACAATACCCTTTGCATCATAACTAACCTCGGCAATCGTCCCCATCAGACGGCTAAGACCTATACCATACGCTCCGGTAATCACATACTTCTTATTCCCCGCCTCATCAACATACTGAAGATTAACTGCTTTGGAATATTTATCACCATAAGGAAAAATGTTCCCGACCTCAATTGATTTTAATTTATCTATTTTACCTTTGCACTTGGGACACTGATCGCCATCTTCTAGCTTGGATATTTCTTCATTCTCGGCATATTCGCATTTTGAACAAACAAAAATCGTATCCTCGCCAACATCGGAAACTACTTGGAATTCATGAGTATTATTAGACGTAAAAACTCCGCCGGCAGCTAAAGTGTAAATCGCCTTCAGACCGCAACGATGAAAAATCTTATGATAGGCGCCTTTCACCTCGTCATAATATCGCCACAAATCGTCTTCTGATACATGGAAACTATAGAGATCCTTCATCATAAATTCGCGCCCGCGCAAAAGTCCTGACTTAGCCCTAGGTTCATTACGAAATTTGGTCTGTATTTGATAAGGAGCAAAAGGCAGGTCTTTATATGAACTAATGTAATGAGAAACGAGCTCCGTAAGCAGGTCTTCATGCGACCAACCCAAAACAAAATTAGCTGACTCCTCTCCTTTGCCTCTGGCTTCAAAACCAACTTCTACATCCCAACGCCCTGTTGCATCCCAATACTTCTTCTCAACTAGCGCCGGCATAAACATTTCCTGTCCGCCGATTTTGTTCATTTCCTCTCTGATAATAGTCGCGATCTTTTGCATAACCCGCCAACCAAGAGGTAAAAAGGTATAGATGCCAGCCGAATTCTTGTAAACAAAACCGCCCCGCTCTAAAAGCTGAGCGTTGACGCTTGCTTCGTCCTTGGGATCCTCTCGAGTTGTTTTGGTAAAAAGTTGGGATAATCGCATTAATTAAATTTTAACAAAAAATAAAAAAAGCGTATAAATCGGTGGGGATAATTATTCAAGACAGCTCCCAGTATCTTGTCGATGGAAATATTCAAGCTTACTCACGTCGGGCTTACCATTAACCAACGGCGCAAGCTTAACAACGGGCGAGCCTTCTTCTAGGGGTCGCTCACATTTGGCGCAAGCCTTGCCCTTGGGCGCCTTCACAAACTCTCGCATATTTTCACCCAAAAATCCCATTTGTCTTCTTATGCCTTTCGGTTTTTTTTCGGCACGTCCAAGATTGAATAACTCTATTTGTTTAGATTCCGGCACATTTACTATAGGACTTATGCGTTTGGGCAAGTTCAAGGCAAAAAGCGAGTATCGGACGAGCCATACTGACGTATGGTGAGTCCGAAACGGAGCTTTTTAACGAAGAAATTGGCTAAACCCTTGTGGCTTGAGCCACGATAAGCCCTAGAGATTACGGGCTTCGTGGCTCAAGCGCGTAAGTCCTATTTAAAAGAATTTAATAATATCCTTTGTAGTTACATAAATCATCAGCATTATTAATAGAGCAAAACCAATAGCATTAACAGTGGCTTCTATTTTGCGTGAAACTGGCCGGCCTTTTAATTTTTCAATACCGATAAAAAGCAATCTTCCGCCATCAAGCGCTGGAAACGGGATAATATTTAAAACCGCGAGGTTAACTGATATCAATGCTGTAAATTGCATTAGATAGGTAAAGCCCAGTCTTGCCGCCTTGCCCGTGATGACTGCAATACCGACAGGTCCGGACAACTCCACTCCAGCTTTCCCGGTCACAAAAATATTTTTGATAATCGTGGCATAACCAACAACGGTATAGCGGAAAATATTAACCGTATCCATCGCCCCGCGCCCAATCGCTTCATACCAAGGATAACTTACAACCCCGGTGGTAGCTAAAGATATGCCCAAAGCTCCCTCGCCTTCGGGTGGATTCGTTCGTGGAATTATTTTGTCTTCAATAAGCTCCTGTCCGCTTCGGGTCAACACAATGATTTCTTTGCCTAAATTTTTATTTATAAAATCCTGTACATCTTCCACGCTTGAAGTATATGATAATCGGTCACCAATCTTAAACCCGGCAATCTCATCAAGCGGTTTAAGCCCACTCCGCTCGGCCGGACTACCGGCGGCAACCTGTATGATTTGCACCTTAATATCCCGCGCCTGCTTAACCGACGCTTCATCAACCAAGCCCACGCGCAAACCCACGGCATTGCCGATTGAGAGAAGTGCTACAGCCAGCAAGAGGTTCATTACTACTCCGGCAATTATAACCCCAGCGCGTATCCCAGCCTTGGCCGAAGCGAAACTGCGGGGATTGTTCTGCTCTTGTCCGTCTTCACCAAGAATTTTCACGAAACCACCGAATGGTATCGCATTAATCGAATAGG
>CAYHQI010000041.1:0-6311 GCA_964358785.1 uncultured Candidatus Saccharibacteria bacterium | reverse complement strand
TGTATTCTTTTGAAGTGAAGGCGTTATATTCCGCGCCGATTGAGTCCAGCTCTTGTGAAATATCCAGCGAGCCTGGACGCTTGGTCGTACCTTTGAACATCATATGTTCAAGGAAGTGGGAGATACCGTTGATATCTTTGGTTTCGTAGCGCGAACCGGTCGCCACCATCACCAAAACCGTCACACTTTTGGTGTGCTCCATCGGCACGGTTATCAGCCGCAGACCATTGGGATAGGTATGGAGATCGTAGTGGTTGGTGGAGTCGCCCTTCGTCATTAGCCATAGACTAACACAAATTTACCCAAAAGAAAACCCTACAAAATGCAGAGTTCGTGGAAACGATTGTATAACTCAACTTAACCTGCCCAATAGATATGCGGGGAGTTCTCTGATGTCTACCCTCTCCTGCTCCATTGTGTCGCGGTCGCGGACGGTAACTTTTTTATCCTCCAGAGAATCGAAGTCAAAAGTAATACAAAACAGCGTACCGATTTCATCTTGGCGGCGATAGCGCTTGCCGATTGAGCCGGTTTCGTCATATTGGCACATGAAATGTTTTTGCAATTCCTCAAGGATAACCAAGGTTGGTTTAGTCAAATCTTCTTTTTTAGACAAAGGCAATACGGCAACTTTGATTGGCGCTAATTGCTTGGGTAATTTCAATGTGATCTCTGTTTGATGTACAGCATCGTCTTCTCCGGAACGAGCTTCGGATTCTTCGTAAGCATCTATTAATACGGCAAGCATTATTCTGTCTACACCAAATGTTGGCTCTATAACGTAGGGAATAAATTCCTCATTACTATCAGGATCTTTATATTTTAAATTAGCTCCCGATAGTTCGATGTGGTTTTTTAAGTCGTAATCAGTTCGATTAGCAATACCAGCTATCTCATCCCAGCCAAATGGAAATTTATAATAAGTATCAACGGTTCGCTTGGAATAATGGGCTAACTCATTCTTTGGCAATTCTACGGTCTTGATATTTTCTTTTTTAATGCCGAGCTCCGAAACAAAAAAATCTTGTTGATACTCAAGCCATTCGGTAAATATCTTGTCATCCTCGCCTGGTTTAACAAAGTACTCTAGTTCAGCAATAGTGAACTCTTTTGTACGAAAAATAAAATTACCGGTTGTAATTTCGTTACGGAATGCCTTGCCGATTTGAGCGATACCGAATGGCAATTTCTTGCGCATTGATTCCATGACTAATTTGAAGTCGGTAAACATGGTCTGCGCTGTTTCGCCGCGAAGATAAGCCCGCATCTTATCATTCTCGACTGTTCCGATATAAGTTTCGAACAGGGTGTTAAAATTTTTTGGGTCTGTCCAGGCAGTTTCCTTGCCTGCATGAGTCTCGTCGTGAGCTCGGAGCTCTGCTTCTTTGTCCGCCCGTAATCGAACATGGCAGATCTTGCATTCAACCAACGGATCGGTAAAATTTTTGACATGACCCGACGCTTCCCAGACCTTTGGATTCATGATAATCGGTCCCCTCAAACCAACCATATCCAAACGTTGCTGAACGAACTTCTTCCACCACAAATTCGAAATGTTGTTTAATAGTTCTGTACCGAGTGGACCATAATCATAACTATTCGCGAGTCCACCGTATATCTCACTGCCGGGAAAAATAAAACCCCGCCGTTTGCAAAGCGACACAACTTTTTCTAATAAGTTTTCGTTTTCTTTGGCCATGTAACTCTAGGGTAGAATTGTTCCGCCTTGGGTCGAGTCACTGACATTGCCAGTGGTGGCATCTGGTATCGTACGGGAAATTTTTTCTTTGGTAAAGCTATCTACGCCGTTGAAATGAATGTTTTTCAACAGCGATGTTTGTTGGCCGACCTGGTTGACCGATGGCGTAATCGATATCTGGAAAAATGTTTCATAAATTGGAAAGTTAATGCCGGTACCGGCCGGCAAGGTGCCTAAATCCCAAGCAACGGCATTAAGCCGCGGGTCATAAGATGGCTGAACCGAAGTACCATTGACTCTGATCCTGTTTTCCCAAACAACACCCGGAGCAAGTGTGGCCGTAATCCTGGCTTGGGAGATATCATTTGAGGGATTAACTATGCTCCAGCGCGTTGTGAGAATGGTTTTCTGATTAACCTTGGGCGGGAATGGTCCGTTTGAACCAAAGACCGAGTCGTTAGCGAGTATTTTTTGGTCAAAAGTAGGTGCAGTAGAGATGCGAGTTACCAGCTCATCGTCAGCAGACAGCTTGTCCAGGTCGAGGTTGGCCGGAACGTTGGGCGTTTCCATGTGAGTGCTGGCCTTCACAAAAGAATCCCTAGCTCCTAAACCGGCGGAAAAAGTACTTTTCAAACGAACTTCAAAATCAACCGTTCCCGATTGATTAGGCGATAATAGATTCAGCGCCTGCACCGTTGAAGCATTCCAGAATATAGTATTTAGACGACCATCGAAGAACCCGTCGGATTTTACTGTGGCGAAGTCGTACATATTTCCATCGAGCTTAACCGATAAGCTTAAGCCGCTGACACTTTCGCTGTTATTATTCTGGAATCTTAGCCGATAGCGTAAGCTATCGGCTAGATGTGCCACGTAGTCATCGGAGTCGTTAAGCCGCAGATCGAGAGAAAGAATCGGCGATGAGATAACTGAAGATGCTTCAGATTTTTCAAAATCAACGTAAACGTCCTCACCGGGAGTGGTTATTCTTTTTTGAAGCGTAACGGATACTGTCTTGGTCTCGCGTTCATTGCCGCTTAATACACCCTGTATCGTTATTCTGGATCCGTCACCCTGTTTCAGTTTGTCTACATTCCAAGTAAGCTGACTGGTTGAACGAGCGGACGGCTCCGGACTGAATTTAGCCGGTGTAAAACCTTGAGGGTACTTAACCACAAAACGAAGGTTTTCGAGATCTTGATCGGATTGATTGCGATAGTCTATGAGATAGCTTGTATTTTGTCCACTTGTTACGGTTGGCGTGGCGACAAGCGTGATTGGCACGGCAAGCGAGGTGATTGTTGTCGCAAGCGAGGCTTCTCTGCGGAATGTTGAACTAAGTTTTCCGGCCTTGTAAGTCAATGTTGCCTTGAGTGTCTTGATGTTTCCTTTGTCGCCCACGATATAGGCGATAAGTTCTTTCTCGACCGCTTCTTTACTGCGTATCATACCTATCTCGAAATTTTCAGTTGTCGAGCTGATTATGTTGCCGTCCTTTATAACAACCGAGTCCGGCGAATATAAAATATTTAGTTTAACATCCGACAGCGAAACGGCATTATTATTTTTATATGTGATTTTATAAGTAAGCAACTCGCCGCCGGTTATCTCGCTCGGACCTTCAATTTTTAGTTCCACGCCGTTTTCGCGGAACGACCCGCGCTCTAAAAAGAAAAAGATCAGTGAGATTGCCAGCAACACGCCTGTCCCTCCGAGTACTATTTTTATTTTGTGCGAATTAAAAAACGCCATTCGGGTTGGTGGTTGAGCAATATTGGTATTTTGAAGAGGTTCTATTTGAAAATCCATGGACTTCATTTTAACACTTCGCGGGCGAATTGTAACGAGTAGAATTGTGAATTGGCGAGTTGTTCAATGGGCATGCTGGGATCGTAGCCGAGTATCTGGAGAATCTTTTGGCGGGTAGAGGCAATCAACTCGGGCCAGTTTGCCTGTGGCGCTGACGATAGTTGTTCATGGTTTAGTAATTGCGTAAGCAAAAAATTCCAGAGTTTTGGATCTGGTTCATTCTCGAAGATCAATTTGTCGAAACATTCCAGCAAGAAACAGGCCGCTGACATAGCCGGTAATGATGCCTTGAGTCGCGGGAATGCTTCCAAACAATACGCACTGGTAATAATCGGGTGACTGTTTTTGTGGACCAACGAAAAATCCACCAGATTTAAAATATCCAAATGACTGGCCTGTTTTGATGTTGGTCTAAGTATGCTCTTAGCCTGGTATGCCTGTTTGCCACTGTCTTGGGTATAACAAACGATTAGCTCGTCGTAATCTCTAATCGGTATCTTTTTGAGAATTATTGCTTGGGTTCTCATTTTTTGGATCTAATTCCCAACCAGACCTTTATCTGCGGTCCAAGTTCAAATTCTTTTTCAATATCAAAAACCTGTTCGGGGTTATGTCCTCTGCTGAGTTCTTTAAGTAATGTGCTTTTGGCGATATCTTCGCAGTATCTATTGAGGGCTTCGAGAGCGTCTGGATTTGTGGCCTCCCATGCTGCCCAGATTAGCTCATCTAGTTTGTAACCCGCCTCTTTTCTCATATCCTGTATTTGCCGCATAATCTCACGCGCGTAACCTTCTATCAGTAGATCTTGGGTAATTTTCGTGTCTAAGTGCGAAGTTACTCGGAAGTTTTCATGAACTTTTGTACCCAATGTTTTTTTGGCATAAATAATCTCTTTTACATTTAGTTCTTCTTTAAGCAACGCTTCCAGCTCTGGTTCTAATTTTTGATCACGCACGATCTCAAAGGATCTTAACGGCTGACGAACTTTGATATTATTGGCCTTTCTTTGAGCCAAGCCGTCCGCGGCAAAATTACGAAGTTCAAACATAGTCTCCTCAAGCTCTGATTTAATAAACTTCTTTTTTACCCGGGGCCAATCCTCAAGATGGACTGACTCCTTGCGATTATTGACCTTCTTATATATGTGGTCGGCCAGAAAAGGAGTGAACGGCGCCAGGAGTTTACTGATTTCCGACAGAACATATCGGAAGAAACTTAGTCCCGCTTCTAGGTTCTCGCGGCTAGTTGGCCTTTGAAAGCGCTCGCGCGAGCGTCTAATCCACCAATTAGACATGTCTTCTACAACGAAACGCTCAATCGCCCGCCCAGCTCCGGTAATATCATAAAGGTCGGACATTTTGGTAACATCGCGGACGAGACCGAACAGTCTCGACAATATCCATTGGTCTAATATGCTGTCAACTTGGGCTCTTGGCAATTTGTTTGTCGGTTTAGCGTAAAGCTCCAAGAACCTTAGCGAGTTCAAGATGGTCATCATAAAACCATTAAGCTTATTTTTAACATCGCTGATCGCAAATAGTTTAGTATCAGCCGGATCGTTGATTGTGAAAAAGTACCAGCGCGCGGCATCAACACCGAATTGCTCAATTATATCCCAAGGATCAACGACATTACCCAGTGATTTGGACATCTTTTTACCTTTTTCATCAAGGACATGGCTATAGGAGATGACATTCTTGTATGGCGCGCCCCTGCCCAACGCGGTGGATATGGCCAATAATGTATAAAACCAGCCGCGGGTCTGATCTATGCCTTCAGATATGAAGTCTGCCGGAAAGTTATCATTGAAGCGCTGCTTATTCTCAAATGGGTAATGCCATTGAGCGTAAGGCATCGAGCCGGAATCGAACCAAACATCGGCCACTTCTTTGATCCGCTTCATCTCGCTCTCGCACTTGCTGCATTTCAAAATAATCTCATCAATATACGGCTTGTGCATATCAATATCGCCGGCCTCATCGTACGGATAATTTTTAAAATTTATATTTTTAGTCTCGCCCCACATCAGGTATCGGGTGTCTCTTTTTTTAACCGTTTCTTTGTCGGATAAATTGTGCGTTAACGACTCCAAGATCCACAAAGGATCGCCGTGGCTTACGAGGAGGATCTTTTTGCCTTCATATTTTTGGTCTAACTCTTTGAGGGCAGAGAACATCCGTTTTTTAACATCACGCCAGCTTTCGCCGTCGTCATATTTGGTATCCATGGTCGGTTTTATACCTGGACGCAGACAAGGCGCGTTAATATGTTGACTGTGTTCTTTGCCTTCGCAAATACTGCCATGGTCAAGCTCGCGTAGGCGCTCGTCTATGTGTGCATGAAGGCCTAGATGCTTGGCGACAATGCTGGCAGTTTGGCGGGTGCGCAAAAACGGCGACGAATAGATCACGTCAATGCCCGCTTCTTTTAGTTTTGTGGCCGCTTTTTCCGCCTGCCCTATGCCTTCTGGCCTCAAGTCGTACTTGTCCTTATCCAGCTTGCCGGCCGTAACGCTTAGCTTGCCGTCAAGCGCGTCCTTCTCGCTTAAGCCATGGCGCATTATGTAAAAGATGTTCTTGGGGCGGTAGCGGTATTTTTCCAGGTCGTCCAGCGAGCCAACAATTAACCGATCGTCGCATTTTGTGCACTGCCAGATCGGCAGCGGCGTGCCCCAATAACGCTCGCGCGAGAAGGCCCAGTCCTTAGCATCTTTAATGAACTCGCCGAACCTCCCATTTTTTAAGTGGTTGGGAACCCAATTGATCTTTTTGTTGTTTTTGACCAGTTTCTCCTTCAAATCCGT
>CAYHQI010000040.1:0-6388 GCA_964358785.1 uncultured Candidatus Saccharibacteria bacterium | reverse complement strand
TATAATTTGCTAGTTCATGTCGATGCTTACCGATTGAAAAACTACCGCGATCTACTGCCACTTGGCGTAAAAGAAGCAATAACTGACCCCGGAAATATAGTTGTAATCGAATGGTCGGAGCGAGTGAGGCGCATACTGCCGAAGAAGTATATAAAAGTGCATATTGACCATATTGATTCGAAAACGAGAAGAATCAATATTTTATGAATCCCGTTAGAAGTCGCCCTAACGGGTTAGGTTTATTAAACTATTAAATAACAGATGGTCTTGCTAGATACCTTAAGTTTACACTTGAGGCTGCGTAGCAGCGACTTCTAACGGGATGAAAAAATTAATTCTAATTGATGGGAATGCCTTAGTCCACAGAGCCTTCCATGCCCTGCCACCCCTGACCTCGCCCAAGGGTATTGTGACCAATGCCGTTTTTGGTTTTAGTTCTATACTCATCAAGACAATTAAGGAGATGAAGCCGGATTATATTGCAGCCACTTTTGATTTGAAGGGGCCGACCTTTCGTCACCAAAAATTTGCCGGATACAAGGCACACCGCGAGAGAGCGCCGCAAGAATTATATAATCAAATACCGTTAGTCAAAGAAGTTGTGGCCGCTTTTGGCATACCGATTTACGAAAAAGAAGGTTACGAAGCCGATGACCTGATAGGAACGATAGCTGTTAGTGCCAAGGCCACAAAAGATTTGCAAGTCGTGATTGCAACCGGCGATCTAGATACATTACAGCTTGTCGATGGCAAGAGAGTTGTCGTTTTCACTTTGCGTAAGGGCGTAAGCGATACGGTGATATATGACGAAGATGCCGTCTTCGCCCGCTATGGTCTCAAGTCGGAACAGCTAAATGACTATCGCGGCCTTAAGGGTGATCCATCGGATAATATACCGGGTGTTCCGGGGGTGGGAGAGAAGACCGCGGCCGATTTAATACAGAAGTTTGGCAGTCTCGAGAAGCTTTACGAAATTCTAGAAGGCGATAAAACTAAAAACGAAAAAGATGGTATTAGCGATAAGCTGGTCGAAAAATTGTTGGCCAATAAGGACAAGGCCCTTTTTTCCAAACAGCTCTCAATCATCGTTACCGATCTTGATGTCGATTTTACGCTAGAGGGATCAGACTGGCGCAAAAATGCCGATATATCCAAAATAGAGACTGCATTCAGAGATCTAGGATTCTCAAGCTTGTTGAAACGATTGCCTGAAATCGGCTTGTCTGTGCAGTCAGGTCCGACGCAACAGGCCGGGTTTGATCTTGGAGCTGCGGAAGCCCCGACGCCTTCAGGGGTCGGGGTCCCGACTAGTAACGTCGGGAAAAAACTCGATTTTGACCCTGACGAAAATAATATTTATATTACCAGTCCGACTGACAAAAAAACTCGCGAAGCTATCTCGTCTAATCCCAGAGCCATTGTGATCGGCCATGATTTGAAAAAGTTTTTTAAAGAATTGGCGCAAGACGGCCAGCGCATTAAAAATGAAACTTTTGATACCATGATCGCCGCGTATCTGCTCAACCCAGATCTCAAGGATTATGATTTTTCAAAGGTTTACTATTCTGCATTTCAAGAAATGCCAAGCGAGGATGCTCAGCATAAACCGGCTTACCTCTGGAAGCTTAAGGAATATCTATGCGAGAAACTCAAATCTGTCGACCTAGTGAAAGTTTTTGAAAATATTGATATGCCCCTGATTCCCGTACTGGCCGAAATGGAATTGTATGGAATCAAAATAGACACCCCCGTTCTTGCCAGTCTTTTGAAATCAACCAGTAAGACCCTGGCGAAACTTGAAGAAAAAATATACAAGTTTGCTGATGGTGAATTTAATATAAATTCGCCGCAGCAGCTTAGTGAGATTTTATTTATAAAACTTGGCCTCAAGGGCCGCGTGCGCAAGACCGGCGGGGGAGCGCTTTCCACGGCCGCGCCGGAACTTGAAAAGCTCCGCGAGGAGCATCCTATAATTGAATCAATCCTTGAATATCGTGAACTGCAAAAACTCAAGACCACTTACATCGAACCATTTCCACAACTAGTTAGCCAAACTGATGGTCGGTTGCATACTACTTACAACCAAGCTGGCACCGGTACCGGCCGTTTGTCGTCTGAAAATCCCAATTTGCAAAATGTGCCAATCAAGACAGAGCTCGGCCAAGAGTTTCGCAAGGCTTTTATTGCCGAAGACGGCTACCAACTGGTGTCATTCGACTATTCTCAAATCGACCTCCGCGTTGTGGCCCACGTGGCACATGACAAAAAGATGATTGAGATTTTCAAGCGCGGAGAGGACATACATACCGCTACCGCCGCCGAGATATTTGAGGTTAAACCCGAAAATGTAACCAAAGAAATGCGTCGTCAGGCCAAGACGCTTAATTTTGGCGTGCTTTATGGCATGGGACCGCTTGGATTTTCGCGAGCGGCGGGTGTTACGACTCAAAGAGCGCGCGAATTTATTACCAAGTATTTTATCGACTTTTCTAGTGTGGCTAAATACATGGAGAAGATGAAAGAGACAGCTCACCGTGATGGTTATGTGGAAACAATTTTTGGCCGTCGTCGCCCTATTCTCGATATTTATTCAACGATGCCACAGGTACAAGCGCAGGCCGAGAGGATGGCCATCAACCATCCAGTGCAAGGAACGGCGGCTGATCTGATGAAGTTAGCTATGATAAAAGTGTCTGAATTTTTGCATTCGTTCCAAGGCCCGACCTTGGATGGTGAGGCGAAATTATTGCTCCAAGTCCACGACGAACTTGTTTTTGAGATTAAAACCGAGCTTGTTAAAAAACTTGCCCCAGTATTCAAAAAAATCATGGAATCCGTTCATCAACTTGACGTACCACTGGTTGTTGATGTGAAATATGGTAAAAATTGGCAAGAAATGGTAGGTATTTAAAAGGTAAAATTGAAAAAGTAAAACGTAGAGAGTGAAAAAAAGAGATAAAAATTATATGAAAGAAGAAATAAAATCAAGAATTTATAAGTGGAGCATCGGTCTTATAAAACTTATTGATGGTTTGGATAAAAACATGAGTTCGCAAGTGATTGCAAAACAAGTATTAAGAAGCGGTACTAGCGTTGGAGCAAATTATGTAGAGGCCCAGGCCGCTTCGTCTAGAAAAGACTTTATAAATTTTATACATTATTCTTTAAAGTCGGCCAACGAAAGTAAGTATTGGCTTTGTTTACTACGCGATAGCAACAAGATAAAAGGAGTGGAATTTGATAATTTTCTTGACGAGTTAGACCAAATATCTAAAATTTTAGGTGCAAGTTTAATTAAATTAAAGAGAGTACGCAATCTTACTTTTTAAATTTTAAATTTAACTTTGCAACATGCCAGAATTACCAGAGGTTGAAACTATCGTCAGACAACTTAATAAAAAAGTGGTTGGGCTTAAGATTGCCGATGCTTGGACGGACTGGCCACGGACGATCAAGACTCATAAACTTGCGGATTTTGTGCGCGAAATAAAAGATCGTAAGATTTTGCGTGCACATCGGCGAGCGAAATATATTATGATGGACCTGTCGGACGGCCCTTCGACTAAGCTCAGGGCAGGTAAGACCTTAATTATCCATCAAAAAATCTCTGGCCACTTGTTGTACGGCAAATGGAAGGTGTCTGGTAAAAAAGTTACGCCAGCCATAGATGGTCCGATTAAGTCCGATCCCTACAATCGTTTCATTAGATTCATTTTGTATTTGAACAATGGTTACATGTTAGGACTCTCTGACGTCAGGCGGTTTGGCAAGGTTTTTCTCGGTGATACGGACAAAATCGAGAGCATAAACGAAATCGGCAAGCTTGGGCCGGAGCCATTGGATCCGAAGTTCACTGCGGGTAAATTCAAAGAGTTAATGCGCAAAAAGAGGGGAGCAATCAAGAAGGTGCTAATGGACCCATTCGTGATCGTCGGCATTGGTAATATCTATTCAGATGAGATTCTTTGGTATTCTGGCATCGCGCCGCTCCATCGAGTCGAGAAATTAACCGACAAAGAGCTTGCTACAATCTATAAATACATCAAATTCGTTTTGAAAAAGGCCATCGGCGCTAAGGGCGACAGTCAGCAGGATTACCGCACGCTTGAAGGCAAATTCGGCAATTACCAAAATATGCAGAAGGCATACCAATTAACCGGCGAGAAGTGCCAGAAACGCGATGGTGGTATAATTAAACGCATCGTGGTCAACGCTCGCTCTGCTCATTATTGTTCGGTACATCAGAGATAATCACTCGCAATACAAATGTTTTAAAATCAAGGGGCGTTGCTTCAGCTGAAAGTAAAAAACCGCGTTGGCGGTTTTGTCTCGTACTTATAACCTAATAAATAATAACTTTGGTCGGATTTATTTCTATTTGAGTATCTTCGGTAGGCCATTCAAGGGGTACTTCAACTACCCAAGTAAGAACCCTAGCCGGCATATTCTTATTTTCTATGCTTCGGCCATGAGAAGCAAAAAATTTTCTATAGGCATTATTAAATTCGACTCTCTGTCTTCCACGAATCTTGCCCTTTTCTACATTCGTCATATTAAGGGTAGCAGGATCTTTAAGGGCTACTTCTAACTTCAGGATATGATTTACATTCCCGCCGGCAGCTTTAATAATAGCCAAGATATTTTGTAAGATTTGAGTCGTCTGTGGGCCTATACCGCCCGTAATGACCGGCTCTCCCTCAACACCAGGAATATTTCCAGTTTGGCCAGCCATTATAAGCTCACCATAAGAATCCATATCAACAAGGATCGCTTGGCTATAGGCTCCCGGTTCTGGAGCATCTGGCGTAAAAATATAGCTGATTCGGTTGGTCATATCTTGTCATCCTTTTTGAAATATCCATGCCAAGACTAGCAACTATTTAAAATGATGTCTAGTATAATGGGTAACTTGGGCTAAACGGGCTTTTTTGGTAGAGTGTAGGGGTGATAGGCGAGAGGATTTCTAAAAACAAACTATATATATTGATTGAGGAGGGCGTGGTTTTAGTTGTGGCCGGGATTTTGACGTAAGGCGGGAAGCAGTAGGAAAATTTAAATCATGAATACAAACGAGATCAAAAAAGGAGAAATTATTATATACAAAACTCCGAAGGGACCCAGTTTGGAGGTGCGCCTTGAGGAAGAAACCGTTTGGCTAACACAGGCCCAGATTGCTTTACTGTTTGGTACGCAAAGGCCAGCCATTACCAAGCACCTCAATAGTATATTTCGAAGCGGGGAATTGAACAAAAAATCAGTTAGTTCCATTTTGGAACATACTGCGGCAGACGGCAAAGTATATAAGACGTTATTCTATAACTTAGATACCGTAATTTCGGTTGGCTATAGGGTCAATTCTAAGCATGCCACCCAATTCCGTATTTGGGCGACTAAAACACTCAAAGAACATCTCGTTGGGGGCTATACTATCAATGAAAAACGGTTTTTAAGCGTGCAAGGAAAGTTTGCAGAACTTCAGGAAACTATTTACTTTTTACGTGAAAAATCTAAACACGAACTGCTGTCGGGCCAAGAACAGGAAATTTTAGACCTGCTTGCTAGTTATACCAAGACCCTTACTTTGCTGGAGCAATATGATAAAGATGAGTTGATTTTGGCAAAAAAGGGCAGGGGAAGGTTTGTTCTGAATTATAGTACTGCGTATAAAATCATAGGAAAACTCAAAGAAAAATTATCAGTCAAAAAAGAGGCTGGCGATCTTTTTGGCCAAGAATACGGAGAAAAGTTTAAGGCCGTGCTGGGAAGCATTAACCAAACGTTTGGTGGCAAAGAATTATATCAAAGTCTAGAGGAAAAATCGGCTCATCTTCTGTATTTTATCATCAAGGACCATCCTTTTGCCGATGGCAATAAACGCATTGCTTCTTTTTTGTTTGTCTACTTTTTGGATAAAAACAGCTATCTCTACAAAGATGTGGGCGAAAAGAAAATCAATGACAATGCGCTGGTTACGCTGGCTTTATTAATCGCCATAAGCGATCCCAAAGACAAAGAAATAATGATAAAAATAATTACCAATCTACTAAAATGATACTTAAAATATCAGCCAGGAAACTATACGTCTGGATCGGAGGGGTTGCGGTTTTAGTTTTGGCCGGGTTTTTGTTGGCGGAGGTTGGCAAAAAAAATATTGAAATTTCGAATAAAAATGAAGAAGAAAAAACTAAAAAAATGGGCATAAGCACACTGACCGGTATTGAGTGTGAGAATTATAACTCACGACCATACGCGGTTATGCTGTCATCGGATAAGGAAGCGAGGCCGTTGTCGGGAGCGGGGGAAGCAGATATGGTTTTCGAGATGCCGGTGGTTGAGAACGGTTTTACTCGGATGATGGCGGTCTATCAGTGTAACAGACCTAAAGAGC
>CAYHQI010000039.1:0-6628 GCA_964358785.1 uncultured Candidatus Saccharibacteria bacterium | reverse complement strand
AAGATGAAGAGTCCCCGTAGCAATAGCCTGATTATTCATAATGATAATTATTGCAATTATTTCATAATGGCGCAATTTTCTGTCAAACTTCACTTTAACCTATTACTGGTGTATCTTTAGGTCGTGAAAGACAGGATTATTAATTTACTTATCATCATTGCTTGCCTTGCCAGATTTTTAGCGTTTGGTAAGGCTAACAAGCTCGCTAACCGACTAAACAGTATTCTTGTAATCCAAATGGCAAAATTGGGGGATATGGTTTGTACCACGCCAATGTTTCGGGCTATCAAAGATAAATATCCGAATTGCGAGGTGTGGGTTTTAGGGAATGACGCGAATAAAGAATTACTTAACTACAACAAAGATATTGATGGATACATTGTTTATTCCCAAAACACAAAAGAGGTCATAAATTTAATAAAAGAAAAAAAATTTAATTTTGCTTGCGTTACGGGCCCGAACTTTGCCGCCTTGGCCACCCTTGTTCTTTCCGGAATAAAATTGATTGCTGCCCCAAGGATTGAAAACGGGATTAGCCCGTATGAAACAATATCCTACAAAATCCTCTCAAAATTTGTCACAACCAAGCCGCATCATATGGGCTCTTACGCCCCAAGAGAATACCTGCGTCTTTTGGAGCCCATCGGCATCTTTACCGACGATACAAAAAAACATCTGGCGTTTCCCAAGAATGCGGAACAGCGGGCGGAAGAAATACTAAAACCGTTTGCCGGTAAATTTATCATCGGCATTGCTCCGGCGGCAGGAAATAAAATAAAAGAGTGGCCGACGAAAAGATTTGCGGAAGTTGCTAATTACGCTGCCCAAAAGCATAATGCCGTGATTGTCATTATCGGCGGGGGAAACGACCTTGGATATGCAGAAAAGATGAAAAAATGTTTATTGGTAGACGCTTCAATTATTGATACTGCCGGGAAACTTTCAATAGACGAGCTCAAGGCGCTTATTTCAAAACTAAATCTATTTATAAGCGTTGATACCGGCCCTATATATATTGCTGAAGCGCTTAATATTCCGACAATTAACATTACTGGCCCTATAGACGAGCGAGAGCAGCCGCCAATGGGACAATTGCACCTTGTTGTGACGCCGCCCAGTAGGGAAAAACCAGAACTCTTCGTCATGAATGCCAGAGTGTATAATACAAAAGAAGCCCGAAGGCAGATTGATAGTATAACCGCTGATATGGTCAAAGATGAATTAGATGTGCTAATTGATTTAGTAAATAAAAATAATAAATGAGTCAATTTAACGAATCAAATTCTGATTTTTACGATTTAGAATATTATATTTCCCTTGAGTACAGGTATCTCTCTGGCGCTCATAATTCGCGGATAAGGAATGTTTTATCGGCCATTGGAGAAGTTAAGGGCCGTAGGTGTCTTGATGTCGGGTGCGGTGGCGGGTTTTTTGCCAATGAGCTGCTGAAAAAAGGGGCAATTGTTACCGGTATTGATTATTCGCGTTTTGCCATTCAGTTTGCTAAAGACAGATTTTCTAAAATAGACTTTAGAATGGCCTCTGGTTACAATCTCAACGAGTTTGGAAACGGTTCGTTTGATGTTGTTACACTACTTGATGTTATTGAGCACATGGTTGATCAAAAAAAATTACTTTCAGAAATAAACAGAATTCTTAAGCCTGAAGGAATTCTCGTTATTTCCACGGATGTTGATGACGGGCCATGGTCTAAGGGGATAATGCCGTCGTTTGTCAACAAAACGTTGTATTTTTCCAAAGACGGTAGGGCCTACAGACTCATCAAGAAAGTTGAATCATATAGGCGTCAATTTAAAGACTACCATGCTTCTCACGTTGCGGCGCTCGGAGCAAAAGACATAAAAAAAATATTGTCCGATTCAAGCTTTTCTACAGTATCGTATAGAATATATCCACTTGTTGGAGTTCCGATTCGCGATCTTTTGTTGCGATTTTTACCGATGAAGTACCGGGGCAACCATCAATGCATTGTCGCCAAAAAAATAAATTAAGGTTTATAGCGGGCCAAAAGGCTTCAAAAAGGAACACGCCATTAACCAATCAAACGAACAAGGTCTTCCCGAATGTGCCTAGCCTTAATTTCTTCGGAAATTAGATTTTTTGAAACAGATCCAGACGCGATAGCCTCTTTTAAAAGGTCAATAAAAAATTTTTCTATTTTTTTGTCTGGGTGTGGTTGGTAATGTGTAGGATATTTACCAAGAAGTTTGTGGACTGGTTCTCTAGGGATTAAGCCGAATAATTTAGGCATTTTATTGCGAGTAAAATCTATCGGAAGTCCGGTTTTCCATGGTTGGGTCAAGCGATTTGTCGTGTGAAGCATTTTTGTTTCTGGCGTAAGCGCATCCAAACTGTTCCAAATTCTCGGAATCTCAACAATCATTGATTCAGCATCTTCTTTTTTGAGCGCGAATAAGTCGGTGTAATCAAGTTTTTTATTGGCAAGCCGGCCCAGAATATCCTTTATTTTCCAGTGTTTAAGCTTGTCGCAATCTAAAAGCATCACGCTTGTGTCCCACCCCTCGTTTTTTCTACAACAAGCGATTGCCTTTCCTTCCATATTAATATCAAAAAGATCGTGGATGTCAGTCAACGCGAATATATCCGGGTCAATAACAATTGCCCTCCCCTCAAATCCCATGAGTTCCGGCGGCATGAATCTGGATATAGTGAATGATTGAAGGTCTTTAGGGGCATAAACCCTAAGCTCTCCGTTGCGCATATATTTTTTACCCGCAAATTCTTTAAAAATTTCAAGCTCATCAATGTTTATTATCTCAACGGCAATTGGCCGTGAAGCGGTTTTTTCAATCGCGTATTTTGCGAGAAGCGCTCCCAAAAGCTGCTTATTGTTCGTGTGTATAAAAACTTTTCTATCAATCATATACGAATTGTATAAAACATTGATTCTATCATAGCTTATGCTAACATTAACTTCAATTAATTAACGTCCCCCAAGACCCGAGCAAATGAACAAAAAATCATCCGGTCGAGGCATTTTTACCCCAGATATTCTGATTTTTTTAGATAAAATCAACGATTTAAAAATTGGCGGACGGAATGTTGCCGAACAGTTTTCTTGCCAAGGATATGATTTTTGGCAATCTTACCAGCAACTTATCACTGAAGATATCAAGGCGTTCAAAAACGGTGTATTAACCAAAAACAAAAGAACCGGATTAATCGACGTCATTAAGTTACTTATTACGGGTTTTTGTCTGGCATTGCTCTCGGTAATCGGACTTCTATCTACGATTATTTTGAGGAAAAAAGTTTTACTGTATTCAATTGACAAAGTAAGCGGTAAGCGTCACGGGGCTGATCCAAGAATGCAGACGATATATGATTTTTTGCACGGCAAAGATATAAAGTATGCCGAGATAATCCATACTGTTCCCGGGACTAGTACATTTGTAAATTTTTTTAAACGACACCGGGCAGTTGTTTGTCTTGAATTCGTGGACTTTATTTTTAACATAACCAACTTTCTTAAGCTCATAAAAAAGCCAGAGAAAGATATTTTAAAAGAAGTTGACCTATCTTCTTTTGTGGACGGCAAAGAAAGTGATTTTGTTAAATGGCTACTTGCCAAGTATTCCAGAATATTTGAGCTGTCAAAATTCAGAACGGCTTTTTTCAGGAAGTTCCTTAAAATCTCGGCGATAAAAATATTTTTAAGCATAGATGATGTAAGGCACTACAATGAAATAATCTTAGCTTGCCGCTTGGAGGGAATCCCAAGCTACGCTTTTCAACACGGGCATTTTACCAAATATCACGTTGGCTGGCTTTCAAAATCAAAAGCTGCTGACATTAAAACTATTATGCCCGACAAAATAATAGTGTGGGGCGATTATTGGAAGAAAGAGCTTCTAAGGCTAGGGGCTTATTTTAAAGAAAGTCAAATTCTTGTCGGTGGCACAGAATACAACATTCCCCTCAAAGAAATTCCTGGTAAAACCGACAGTGGAAGTATCATTATTCTTATCCCGTATGAAAAATCAATAGCCACAGAAGACGTATTGAGACACATTAATAATTTTCTTGACAACCCAAATGTTTTTGTGATTTTCAAACTGCGCGCGGATATGCCGAAAGAAAAACAACTTAAAGAGTATGGTTTGGCTGAAAAATTTCATAAGCGTTTTTCTACAGTCTTGAATGCACGAGATGTTCTTACTAAAACTGATATTGTGGCTGGCACCTACTCAACTTTTCTGTATGATATGATTGCTTACAGTAAACCGGTTATTATATTGAAAACAGCTTCTGATTATGGTGAAGGTATGGTTCAAAATGGGTTAGCGGAAATGGTCTCGCTTGATGAAAAAGATGTTTATCGCAAATTACTGGCGATAAAGAACACCCCTAGAGTGGAACTGGAATCAAGAAAAACGAAACTTTTTGGAGAGAGTCTGGTTTCCTTAAATAAAACCATTACGGAAATAATGCTGCAGTACGACTTAATTTAATTTTCATGTTTAAAAAAATTAAAGACAAGCTTTATTCATTAAAAACGCTTTACCGCGATATTTTTTGTTATCCGAAAAACAAAATAAACCCGGCCGATAATTCGTATGATAAATATTGGGCAGAGCGGCGGTTCGGGGGCAAGGCATCTCTTTCAGACTGGCAAAAAGACCGCGCGGATATTATCCTAAGTGTTATTAAGAATTATAAAAAAATAACATTGGGCGATATTGGTTGTGGCGACGGCATGGTTCTTAAATATTTAAGTGATAAGGCAGATGTTTCTCTTGTCGTTGGCTATGATTCTTCGGAGCTTATACTAGAGAGAGCTAAGTCCCTTGGTGTTCAAACCGCCAAACTTGATATTAATAACAAAAAAGACTTATCTGAAATAAAAGAAAACGACTTCAATCTTTTACTAGAAGTCTTAGAGCATATTCCGAGCGCCGAAAAAGTATTAAAAACTGTTTATAACAAATCCAAAGAAGGCGTTTTTTTTTCTTTTCCGAACTCGGGTTATTTTACTTATCGCTTGAGATTATTGTTTGGGAAATTCCCAAGCCAATGGGCCGTTAGTCCTGGAGAACATGTTAGATTTTGGACAAATGCTGACCTAAAATGGTGGCTTAACGCTCAAGGTTACAAAAATTATAATATTTTTTATTATCAAGGCGCACCAATCCTAAACAAACTGTGGCCGCCCCTATTCACAGCCGGTTTTGTTGTATATTTACCCAAACACAAAAACAATTAATACTCCAAGAGCCAATTGTGTTTATGCCTCTATCTCTGCATGTTTTATAAACGAGCGGTAAACGACAAGAAAAGCAAAAAATTCGTAAGCAATTTTCCCGCCGATTGCACCCCATATCCCATAGAAAAAAATAGGAACTAAAATAAGAACGATTTTTACCACAGAAAGATAAATGTTTGTTTCATACAGCCTAGCTACGGCCTTGTGGGCATGTAAGGCAGCTTGTGGAAAAATCATAATATATGGTAAAAGAGATAATGCGAAAACTTGGGAGTAAATAATAGATTCCATGTATTTTGGGAATAATAATTTGAAAATAAAAGGTGCTATTGATATATACAAAGCAACTATTAAAATAAGCGCAACTCCGGAAACAATCATTTTTTGCCGCATTTGACTTCTTATTTCTTGCAGTGGCCTTTCGGCAAATTTTGGCAGTGTCAGTTGATAAACATTTTTAAATAACCCCTTAAGTTGCAGAGGAATAGCTGTGGCGAACGAATAAACGGCAAGTGGCGCTCCACCCAGGTGCTGAAAGACAACAACCTTATCTATTTGTTCAGCGATTCCGCCTATAATCGTCATGGCGCTCAAATGTATTCCGTAACGCCCTGTTTCCGGGTCAATATTATTATTCCTTTCGTATTTTTTTAAGGAATAAAAATAGAAAAATATTGCGATGATTGTGTTGGAAGTAAGATAAATAGCTACCAAAACAAGTGGATTTTGCGTAAACAAAATGGTAATAATAATAACTATTGCCGGGACTGCATTACGCCAAAATCCAGAAACAGCCAGGAATTTAAATTCTTTTTTCCCTGCCAAAAAACTCGCGTACAACAATGCCCCGTTTAAAAATGGTGTTAAGGCGCCGATAAGAACAAGCGCTCCCGCTAGCGTAAGGTTTTTATTAAAGTAATAATACAATGCTCCAATTAAAGATATTGAAATAATTGCAAAACTCCACTTTAAATTTAGTTTGAAGGCTTCTCTGAGTTCTCCGTCATAACCCTTTGCCACCGCTTGAATGACGGCCGTGCTTAATCCGGTTAAGGAAAAAGCCCCAATAAGGGAAGCTAGTGAGACAAGGTATTTATAATTTCCGTAAAGTTCTTTTGGCACCAAATGACCCATTGCTATTGCCAATCCAACTGAAACGATGGTGCTTGCCGCTTGGCTTAAAATATTCCAAAAAGACCCCTTAGCCAAATACACCGTATCGGTTTTTAGGTATTTTTCTCCGCTTTTGATTAAATCGTGGGCCCTGACCTTCAGTTTTTCCATTTGAATCATTCTAATTGATTTTAGGTTTTGTTTCTAGCGCGAGGTTGTTTTTGTTTTACATGATATATAACCCCCCGCATCGCTTAAAGTTTTCATGAT